>JAFABT010000073.1 GCA_023425905.1 Actinomycetes bacterium
CCGTCCACCACCCCCGTGCCCGGCTCGGCCGTGCGGGACCCCGCCCCCGCGCGCTCGCGCAAGGCGCTCGTCGGCTCCGTCCTCGCGGGCGTCGTCGTGCTCGGAGGCGCCGTGACTGCGCTCGTGCTCACGCTCGGAGGTGGTGACGCCGACCCCACCCCCTCACCGACCGCGTCCGCCGCGCGCCCGATCGACACCCTCGAAGGCCTCGTCGCCGCCCCGACGGACCTCGTCGCGGAGCGCGGCGAGAGCGGGGTGACGTTCCGATGGACGAACCCCGACCCGCAGGACGGCGACACGTACCTCTGGCGGACGGTCGACGTGCTCGCCCAGGGCGAGCTCACGTCGACCCCCGCCGCCCAGGCGGTCGTCGAGTCACCCGAGGAGGCCCAGGTGTGCATCGAGGTCATGGTGAGGCGGTCGAACGGCCGCACGTCCGAGCCGACGGCGGAGTGTGCGGGATGACGGAGCGCGCCACCGTGGACGCCGGCCGGCTGTCGATCGACTACTGCGGCGAGTGGTTCCACGTCGTGCCGGGGGAGACGTTCAGCGTCGGCCGCGAGGGCGACCTCGCCCTCGACGACAACCCCTTCCTCCACCGCCGGTTCCTCCGCGCGGAGCACGTGAGCGGGCTGTGGTGGCTGGTCAACGAGGGCACGCGCCTCGCGGCGACGGTGTGCGACGCGACGACGGGCGCACAGTCATGGCTGCCCGCTGGTTCCCGGCTCCCGGTCGTCTTCGCGGTGACGACCGTCGTGTTCACCGCGGGTCCGACGACGTACGAGCTCGTCGTGCACGCCGCGAGTCCCGCGTACACCGAGCCCGCGCAGGACCCGCTGAGCGGGGAGACGACGATCGGCACGGTGCTGCTCACGCTCACCCAGCGCCAGCTCGTCGTCGCGCTCGCGGAGCCCATGCTCCGGCGCGACGGCTCGACCGTGAGCGAGATCCCGTCCTCGGCGAAGGCCGCCGCGAGGCTCGGCTGGAGCCAGACGCGGTTCAACCGCAAGCTCGACAACGTGTGCGACAAGCTCGACCGCTCAGGAGTGCAGGGGCTGCGCGGCGGCCCCGGCAAGCTCGCGTCGAACCGGCGTGCGCGCCTCGTCGAGTACGCCGTGGGGTCGCGGCTCGTCACCGCCGCGGACCTGCCCCTGCTCGACATCACGGACGACGAAGGAGCCCAGCAGTGAAGGTCAAGGTCACGTACCAGCGGGTCGACGGCACGAGCGAGGACCTCGTCGTCACGGCTGACGCCCGCTCGACCGTGGCCGAGGTCGCCGAGCGCATCCACCGGCTCGATCCCGCCGGGGCCGGCGGCGCGCTCCACACGTCGGGACGCCTCACGCTCGCGACCCGCCTTCCCGGCCAGGACGAGCCCGTCGTCCTGCCGCCGACGGTCCCGCTCGGTGACGCGTGGATCGGCTCCGGTGCCGTCGTCGGACTCGTCGACGTCGACGCCGGGTCGCGGCCGGACATGCGCACCGGACCGGTCCGCGCGGTGCTGCGCATCCTCGGCAGGGTGACGGAGGTCGCGGCGGGGCAGACGCTGCACGGCGCGGGCGTGGACCTGCGGGCCGGCTCCTACGTCGTCGGACGGGCCGCGGACTCGGACATCGCCCTGACCGACCCGCTCATCTCCAAGCGTCACGTGCGCATCGAGGTGGGCGACACGATCGAGGTCATCGACCTCGGATCGGCGAACGGGCTCGTCATCGACGGTGGCGCGGTGCAGCGCCTCCGGGTCACCGAGCCGGAGCAGTTCGTCCTCGGCGACACCGTGCTCAGCATCGAGCCGCAGTCCCAGGGTGTCGCGCAGGGCGTCGTCACCCGGTCAGGCCCGGTGCCGTTCGTGCGATCGCCGCGCGTCGAGCCGCGCTACCGCGGCGCGGAGTTCGCGACGCCGGACGTGCCCCGCGAGGAGGACAAGGCGCCCTTCAACGCGATCATGCTCATGGCCCCGATCCTCATGGGCGCCGCGATGTTCATCGTCATGCAGAACCCGCGGATGCTCATCTTCGTCCTCATGAGCCCGCTCATGATGGTCGGCAACTGGTGGAACCAGCGACGCTCGAGCAAGCGCAAGCAGGCGCGGTCCGTCGAACGCTTCCTCGCGCACCTGTCCGGGCTGTCCGCGTCGCTCGCGGAGGAGGCCATCACCGAGAAGCGCGCGCGTCTCCAGGAGGCGACGGCGACGCCGCTCGCGCTCGCCGAGGCGATGCGCCGCGGACCGCTGCTGTGGACGCGTCGCCCCGAGCACTGGTCGTTCCTCAACGTCCGTCTGGGCCTCGCGACCATGCCGACGCGCTGCACCGTGGAGCGTCCGATCAAGGGCGAGCTCATCGCGGAGCACGAGGCCGCGCTCGACGAGCTCATCGACCGGTACAAGGACGTCCCGGACGTGCCGGTCACGGAGAACCTCTTCGACGCGGGAGCGATCGGCCTCGCCGGTGACGTGCCGCGCGTCTCCCGCTCGCTCGATGCCGTGCTGGTCCAGCTCACGGCGCTCCACTCGCCGGCGGAGCTCGTCGTCACGTCGCTCGTGTCGGCGACGTGGAGCCAGCAGCTCGAGTGGCTCAAGTGGATGCCGCACACGTCGTCGCCGCACTCCCCGATCGACGGCCCGCACCTCGCGGACTCGGCGAGCTCGATCGGCACCCTCCTCAGCAGGCTCGAGGAGCTCATCGCCGTGCGTGCCCAGGGCAAGGCGTCGGCGCGTGGCGCGATCAAGGAGGACGCCGGCGCTCTCGACCGCGGTGCGGTCGTCGGCCAGCAGGACGAGGTCGGCACGCGATCGCCGGTTCCTGCGGTCGTCGTCGTGGTGTCGGTCGGGGTCGACGCAGACATGTCGCGGCTCGCGCAGCTTTCCGAGCTCGGTCCGGACGCAGGGGTGTTCCCCATCTGGGTCGCACCGTCGACGCCCGAGCTGCCCGCGGCGTGCCGCACCTTCCTCAGCTATGACGACCAGGGGCGCGCCTCGGTCGGTCTCGTCCGTCTCGGGCGCCTCGTCACGGATGTCACCCCGGACGTCGTCGACCCGGCGCAGATCGTCGAGTACGCGCGCCGCATGGCGCCGGTGTTCGACGCGGGCGCGGTCGTCGAGGACTCCTCGGACCTGCCGCGCTCGATCTCGACGGTGACGCTCCTCGGGGCGGAGATGTTCTCCCAGCCCGACGCGGTCGTCGACCGCTGGCGCGAGAACCAGTCGATCATCCCCGCGGCCGGCTTCCCGGCCGGGACGCGGCGTCGCGCGGGCAGCCTGCGCGCGGTCGTCGGCTCGGCAGGCGTCGACCCGCTGCAGATCGACCTGCGCTCCCAAGGTCCGCACGCCCTCGTCGGTGGGACGACGGGTGCGGGCAAGTCGGAGTTCCTTCAGGCGTGGGTGCTCGGCCTCGCCGCGGCGTACTCCCCGCAGCGCGTGACTTTCCTCTTCGTCGACTACAAGGGCGGCTCGGCGTTCGCGGACTGCGTCGAGCTGCCGCACTGCGTCGGCCTCGTCACGGACCTGTCCCCGCACCTCGTGCGTCGGGCGCTCACGTCGCTGCGCGCCGAGCTGCACTACCGCGAGCTGCTCTTCAACCGGAAGAAGGCCAAGGACCTGCTCGCGCTCGAGAAGGCGGGCGATCCGGAGGCGCCGCCCGCCCTCGTGCTCGTCTTCGACGAGTTCGCGGCCCTCGTCAACGACGTCCCGGAGTTCGTCGACGGCGTCGTCGACATCGCCCAGCGCGGGCGTTCGCTCGGCATCCACCTCGTCATGGCGACGCAGCGCCCCGCGGGTGTCATCAAGGACAACCTGCGCGCGAACACGAACCTCCGCGTCGCGCTCCGGATGGCCGACGAGTCGGACTCGACCGACGTCCTCGGCGTGCCCGACGCCGCCCACATCGACCCGGGGACCCCGGGGCGCGGCGTCGTGAAATCTGGCCCGGGCCGTCTGCACCCGTTCCAGTCGGGGTACGCCGGCGGGTGGACGTCGGAGCGGGTCGAGCGGGCGGGCATCGTCGTCGCCCAGCTGCGGTTCGGCTCGGAGGTGCTCTGGGAGGAGCCGGCGGACGACGCCGAGCCCGTCGTCCAGGCGGAGGAGGACCTCGGTCCGAACGACCAGCAGCGGCTCGTCAGGACGATCGTCGAGGCGAACCGCTACGCCGCGATCCCCGCAGCTCGGCGTCCGTGGCTCGACGAGCTCGCGGCGGCCTACGACCTCGCGCTGCTTCGGCAGCGCACGGACACCGACCTCGTCATCGGGGTGGGGGACCGCCCCGAGGTGCAGGCGCAGGTCCCGACGTACTTCCGCCCTGACGTCGACGGTCACCTCGGTGTGTACGGGACCGGCGGCGCGGGCAAGTCGACGGTGCTCCGGACGCTTGCGGCGGCGGCGGGGATCACCCCGCGCGGCGGCCCGGTCCACGTCTACGGGCTCGACTTCTCCTCGGGCGGTCTGCGGATGCTCGAGGACCTGCCCCACGTCGGCGCGGTCATCAGCGGGGACGATGTCGACCGCGTCGCGCGTCTGTGGCGGACGGTGCGCGCCGAGATGGAACGACGCTCGGAGCTCTTCGCGCCGTTCTCGGCGTCGTCGATCGTCGACTACCGGGAACGCTCGGGCGACCGTGACCTGCCGCGGCTGCTCATCCTCGTCGACGGCTACCCGCAGTTCCGGGACGACTTCGAGACGGGTGCGGGACGTGCCGTGTGGTACGACGTCTTCCGCTCGGTCCTCATGGAGGGCCGCGGCCTCGGCATCCACATCGTCCTCTCCGCCGACCGGCCCGGCTCGGTTCCGACGTCGGTGCGGTCAGGGCTGCAACGGCACGTGATCCTTCGGCTCGCCGACGACAGCTACCGCCTGCTCGACGCGCCCGACGACGTGCTCACGCCGACGTCCCCTCCTGGGCGAGCGGTCGTCGATGGCTATGAGACGCAGGTCGCCGTCGTCGGCGGGCACCGCGCGGTCGCAGACCAGGTCCGTGCCACGCAGGCGCTCGGTGCCTCGATGCTTCGAGCGGGCGTGCGCCCGGCTCCGGAGATCGGTGCGCTGCCGTCGGAGTACTCGGC
>JAFABT010000077.1 GCA_023425905.1 Actinomycetes bacterium
GCATCAGTGCGCGGCGGCCCGCGCGCCGGGGCGTCGTGCGGGCTCCGGGCTCGCCGGGACGGCGGTGCGGTGGACGACGGCTCGGACGACGTCGCTCGCGGAGCGTCCCGACAGCCGGGACTCGGTGCTCGTGAGGAGGCGGTGGGCGAGCACCGGCTCGGCGAGCGCCTGGACGTCGTCGGGGAGCACGTGGTCGCGCCCGTCGCACGCGGCGAGCGCCTTCGCGGCGCGCAGCAGCTGGATGGCGGCGCGTGGCGAGGCGCCGAGGCGGAGGCCGGAGTCGTCTCGGGTGGCCTGGACGAGGTCGACGACGTAGTGCTTGACGGCGGGGGAGGCGTGGAGCCGGCGCGCGATCGCGATCAAGCGCCGGACGGTCTCGGCGTCTGTCACGGGGGTGACGTCGAGAAGAGGATCGTGGGCTTCGTGGCGCTCGAGCATGTCGAGCTCGGCCTGCTTCGTCGGATAGCCCACGGTGAACCTCGCCATGAAGCGGTCCCGCTGCGCCTCGGGGAGGGGGTAGGTCCCCTCCATCTCGACCGGGTTCTGCGTGGCGACGACGAGGAAGGGCTGGGGGAGCTCGTACGTCGTGCCGTCGATTGTCGCGCGTCCCTCCTGCATCGACTCGAGCAGTGCCGACTGCGTCTTGGGGGAGGCGCGGTTGATCTCGTCCGCGATGACGACGTTCGCGAAGAGCGGGCCGGGCCGGAACTCGAACTCGTGCGTCTGGGTCCGGTAGATGTTCACACCGGTGAGGTCCGACGGGAGCAGGTCGGGTGTGAACTGGATCCTGCCGACGCTGCACCGCACGGACGCTGCGAGCGCGCGGGCGAGCGTCGTCTTGCCGACGCCCGGCACGTCCTCGAGGAGGATGTGGCCCTCGGCGAGGAGCACAGCGACGGTGCCCCGCACGAGTTCGGGCCTGCCCCTCACGACGGACTCGATCGACTCTCGGATGCTCGAGGCGACGGCGGTGAGCTCGTCGAGCTCGGTGGGCGTGGGTGCGTCGTGCGTCATGGCGGCTCCTTCACCGGTCTGGGTCGAGCCTAGACGCCGCGGGGCGCTCTGACCGGCACTCCACGACGCTCCACCCTCCTCTCCACGACGCTCCACGATCGCGGCGGACGCGGTTCGTCGGGCCGCGTCCGGGCGCCGCACGGCCCTCGCCGGTGTCGCCCTCCGGGTGTGGTGTCCCTTTTGTGGTGCTTCGTCTCACCGCGACGCGCCGGGTGGTTCTCGGACCTCCACTTTGCACCACGCAAATGACCTGCGAAGACACTGCTGCATTCGGGTGAAGTAGCTCCTGTGGACCGTGTTCGTGGAGGGAAGTGGAGTACCGTGGGCGCACAGGGAACGACGAGGGGCGGACGGGGGTGACCATGGGTGAGGACCTCTTCGGACACGGTGACGACCTCGACTTCCTGGGCACGTTCACCCCTCGACTCGACGACAAGGGGCGGCTGCTCCTCCCCGCGAAGTTCCGTCGTGGCTTCACGGACGGCCTCGTCACGACCCGTGGCCAGGAGCGGTGCCTCTACCTCCTCCCGAGGGCGGTCTTCATGGCCGAGGTGAACCGCATCCGGCAGGCTCCGCGCACGAACAAGCAGGCGCGTGACTACATGCGCGTGTTCATGTCCGGTGCGAGCGACGAGCAGCCCGACAAGCAGGGGAGGCTCTCGATCCCCGCAGCGCTGCGCGCCTATGCGCGACTCGACCGTGACGTCGCCGTCATCGGCACGGGCGACCGCGTCGAGCTCTGGGACCTCGCCGCCTGGGAGACCTACCTCGCCGAGCAGGAGTTCGCCTACGCCGACATGGAGGCCGGCTCGATGCCCGACTGAAGCCCCCGCACGCCGTCCGGTGAGACCTCCTCCCGTCCGTCTGGCTCCACTTCCCCGGAGCCAGAAGGTCGGTGGGGGATCTGGTCGGACGGCGGAGGGGCCGCCCGACCACACCAGTCAGGCCCATGCACGACGCACGATGCACGACGGTCACGCACGACGAGGAGGAGGACGCCGATGGCCAGCACGCGCCGCACCCCCGGCGACGCCTCTGAACGCCACACGCCCGTCCTGCTCGACCGGTGCATCGAGCTGCTCGCGCCCGCGCTCGTCGCGCACGACGGCCATGCGCCCGTGCTCGTCGACTGCACCCTCGGCATGGGCGGCCACACCGAGGCGGTTCTCGAGCGGCTCGAGGACGTCGTCGTTCTCGGCATCGACCGTGACCCGCAGGCGCTCGCGCTGGCCGGGCAGCGACTGGCACGGTTCGGCGAGCGGTTCCAGCCGGTCCATGCCGTCTATGACGAGATCGGAGAGGTCCTCGCGGACCGAGGGCTGGACTCGGTCCAGGGCGTCCTCATGGACCTGGGCGTCTCCTCCCTCCAGCTCGACGAGGCGGAGCGGGGCTTCGCCTACGCGCAGGACGCGCCGCTCGACATGCGGATGAACGCCGAGGACCAGCTCACGGCGGCCGACGTGCTCAACACCTACTCCGTCGAGGACCTCACGCGGATCCTGCGCACCTACGGCGAGGAGCGCTTCGCCCAGCGGATCGCGCGCCGTGTAGTCGAGGCGCGCGCGGTCGCCCCGCTCGCCCGCACCGGCGAGCTCGTCGAGCTCGTCCGCGGCGCGATCCCTGCAGCCGCTCGGGCGACGGGCGGTCACCCTGCCAAGCGGACCTTCCAGGCGGTGCGCATCGAGGTGAACCGCGAGCTCGAGGTGCTCGAGCGAGCCGTTCCGGCGGCCGTCGAGGCGCTCGCGGTGGGTGGACGGATCGTCGTCGAGTCGTACCACTCCCTCGAGGACCGGATCGTCAAGCAGACCCTCGCGGGCGGGGCGACATCGAGCGCGCCCGCCGGTCTGCCGGTCGAGCCCGCGAGCCACGCCCCCTACCTGCGTCTGCTCACCCG
>JAFABT010000101.1 GCA_023425905.1 Actinomycetes bacterium
GAGCGGGGTGCGCAGCTCGTGGGACGCGTCGGCGACGAACTGGCGTATCCGCCGCTCGGAGGCCTCGCGCGCGTCGAAGGCCTGCTCGAGGTGCGTGAGCATCCCGTTGAGCGACGTCGCGAGGCGCCCCACCTCCGTGCCGTCCTCGGTGACCGGGACGCGGCGTGAGAGGTCGCCCGCGGCGATCGCCGCGGCAGTGTCCTCGATCTGCCGCAGCGGTCGCAGCGAGCGGCGCACCGCCCAGCTCGCCGCGATCGCCCCGGCGAGCACGACGGCGAGCGACACGAGGAGGAGCACCGTGCGCATCTGAGCCATCGTCGCGTCCGCGGCGTCGAGCGGGAGGGCGATCGCGACCGACCCCTGGAAGGTGCTGAGCGGCAGGACGACGACGCGCCACCGGCTCGTGCCGTCCTGCGAGGACACGGTGAACGGCTCACCGCCGCGCGCGACGGTCTGCTCGATCGTCGACGGGCCGACGACGGGCAGGTCCCCCGTGCCGCTCTCGCCCGGTCGGGACCACCACGGCGTCGACTGCGAGCCGTCGGCGCTCATGAACTCGACGTAGTAGTCGCTCGGCAGCCCGGGGGAGTCGTCGAACCGTGGGACGCCGACGAGCCCGTCCGAGGCCTCGCGCGCGAGTGGCTCGGCGGTGCGCTCGAGCTGGGCGTCGACCTCGCCGACGAGCGAGCTCGACAGCAGCGCGAGCGCGCTGACGCCCGTGACGCCGAGCCCGAGCACGAGGGCGACGACGATCGTCGCGATCAGACGGGAGCGCAGCGAGCGGGGCCCGAGCGTGAGGGTGTGCAGCGTGCGCGGTGCGGGCGGTGCTGGCGGTGCTGGCGGCGAGAGCGTGACTGGCGCTGGCGGCGGAGGTGGTGGCGGCACCTCGCGACGGTCGGCGCTCATGCGGGACCGGTCCCCGAGCCGGACGGCCCGCGCAGCACGTACCCGACGCCGCGCTTCGTGTGGATGAGCGGCGCAGGGGCGTCCTCCCCGGGCCCGGCCGGGGCGTCGACCTTGCGGCGAAGGTAGGAGATGTAGGACTCGACGATCCCGGTGTCTCCGCCCCACTCGTACTGCCAGACGTGGTCGAGGATCTGCGTCTTCGACAGCACACGTCCCGCGTTGAGCATGAGGTAGCGCAGCAGCTTGAACTCGGTGGGGGACAGCTCGATGGGCCGACCGGCGCGGCGGACCTCGTGGGCGTCCTCGTCGAGCTCGAGGTCCGCGTGGCGCAGCACCCCGTCGTCGGCCGCGGCGCTCGCGGGGCGGGTGCGGCGTAGCACGGCGCGGATCCGAGCGATGACCTCTTCGAGCGAGAACGGCTTGGTGATGTAGTCGTCGCCACCGACGGTGAGGCCCTGGACGGCGTCGGAGGACTCGTCGCGCGCGGTGAGGAAGACGACGGGCACGTGCTCGCCCCCCGCGCGCAGCCGCCGGGTGAGGGTGAAGCCGTCCATGTCGGGGAGCATGACGTCGAGCACGACGAGGTCGGGGTGGACCTCCTGGACGAGGCGGTGGGCCGTCGTCGCGTCCGGTGCGGGGTGGACCTCGAACCCGGCGAAGCGCAGCGACGTCGTGAGCAGGTCGCGGATGTTGGGCTCGTCGTCGACGACGACGAGCCTCGCCTCGGGGACTGGTCCGGTCGCTGGAGCGGTCATGGGTCAAGTCTCGTCCCGAAACCTGGGAGTTCGCTGGACGCTGGCCGGGAGCGGGTGGGGATCCGCGCGAACAGGGTCAGTCCCGTGCGAACAGGGTCAGTCCCGTGCGAGCAGGGTGCGGAGCGTGCGCCCGTAGGCGACGCGGGCGACGCGCGCGACGACCGGGTCGGCGAAGGCGGGGATCCCGGCGACGCGGATCGTCTGGCGCCACACGACCTCCGATCCGGTGCTCGTCGGGGCGACCGTGAGGTCGACGCGGCCCCGGACCACGCGACCCGTCTTGCGAATCCCCGCGCGGCCCGCGACGGACGTCGTGGGCTGGACGACGTCGTCGAGGACCATCGCGTCGTCGAAGCCGACGGGCCCGAGCGCGGTGCGCGCGACGAAGGTCGCTCCGGGCGAGAGATCCGCCGCAGCGAGCCGCGCCCCGGTCACCGTCGTCAACGGGATGACCGCGGAGTGCGCGCGCAGATCGAGGACCCGAGCCCATGCCTGCGGCGCCGGCAGCGGGGAGGTGATGCGGATCTCGAGGCGCGCCATGGCGCCATTGTGCGCCCGTGCGACCTGCACGGCCTCCTCCGGTTCAACCCGCTCTGCGCAGGTTGCTCCCGCCCTGAGCGTCCCGCGGCCGCGCCCCGACCGGGCAAACGTGCGTGAGCACCCCTCGGAGAGGACTACGGTAAAGGTGTGACGACGAACACCCCGACCCGTGTCAGAGCCCTCCGCTCCACGGTCGTCCTCAAAGCGTCCATGGCCGTCACCGGCCTCGTCATGGTGGGGTACCTGCTGCTCCACATGTACGGGAACCTCAAGATCTTCTCCGGCAAGGAGAAGTTCGACCACTACGCGCACAGCCTGCGCACCTTCGGCGAGCCCGTGCTCCCGTACGAGGGCCTGCTGTGGATCATCCGCGTCGTCCTCGTCGTGTCCGTGACGATCCACATCATCGCCACCGTGACGCTGTGGCGCCGGGCCCGTGCGGCGACCGGCCGCACCGACGGTCGCCGCTACCAGAGCACCAAGGCTCCGCGCGGTGTCCAGCGGTCCTACGCGTCGTTCACGATGCGCTGGGGCGGCGTCATCATCGTGCTCTTCCTCATCTACCACCTGCTCCACCTCACGTGGAACAGCGTCGCCCCCGGCGGCGCCTCGGACAGCCCGTTCGAGCGACTCGTCAACGGCTTCACGATCTGGTGGGTGCTGCTCAGCTACGTCGTCGCGATGGCCGCGGTCGGGTTCCACCTGCGGCACGGCTTCTGGGCGGCGCTCGCGGACCTCGGGGCCAACACGAGCCCCGGGCGCCGCCGCGTGCTCAGCGCGACCGCGACCGTGCTCGCGTCGCTCATCGTCTTCGGGTTCCTCCTGCCCGCGTTCGCGATCTTCTTCGGATGGGTGAGCTGATGACTGACTTCTTCACGGTGGGCGACCCGATCGCCGACACCAAGGCGCCTGCGGGTCCCATCGCCGAGAAGTGGGAGAAGCGCAAGTACGAGGCGCGCCTCGTCAACCCCGCCAACCGGCGCAAGCTCTCGGTCATCGTCGTCGGCACCGGGCTCGCGGGCGGCTCGGCCGCGGCGACCCTCGGCGAGGCCGGCTACCGCGTGAAGTCCTTCTGCTACCAGGACTCCCCGCGACGCGCGCACTCGATCGCGGCGCAGGGCGGCATCAACGCCTCGAAGAACTACCGCAACGACGGCGACTCCGACCAGCGGTTGTTCTACGACACCGTCAAGGGTGGCGACTACCGCGCACGGGAGACGAACGTCTACCGACTCGCGCAGGTCTCGGGCAACATCATCGACCAGTGCGTCGCGCAGGGCGTGCCCTTCGCGCGCGAGTACGGCGGGCTGCTCGACAACCGCTCCTTCGGCGGCGTCCAGGTCTCCCGCACGTTCTACGCGCGCGGCCAGACGGGCCAGCAGCTGCTCATCGGCGCGTACCAGGCGCTCGAGCGCCAGGTCGCGGCCGGCACGGTCGAGGTCTACGAGCGTCACGAGATGCTCGACCTCGTCGTCGTCGACGGCAAGGCCCGCGGCGTCGTCGTGCGCGACATGGTGACGGGCGAGATCGAGACGCACGTCGCGGACGCGGTCGTCCTCGCCACGGGCGGCTACGGCAACGTGTTCTTCCTCTCGACGAACGCGATGGGCTGCAACGTCACCGCGACCTGGCGCGCGCACCGCAAGGGCGCGCTCTTCGCGAACCCCTGCTTCACGCAGATCCACCCCACGTGCATCCCGGTGAGCGGCGAGTACCAGTCCAAGCTCACGCTCATGAGCGAGTCGCTCCGCAACGACGGCCGCATCTGGGTGCCGCTCGACGGTGCGGACAAGCGCGACCCGCGGGAGATCCCCGAGGCCGAGCGCGACTACTACCTCGAGCGCCGCTACCCGGCCTTCGGCAACCTCGTCCCGCGTGACGTCGCCTCCCGTGCCGCCAAGGCCGTGTGCGACGAGGGCCGCGGCGTCGGCCCCGGCGGCCGTGGCGTCTACCTCGACTTCGCGGACGCGATCGGTCGCCTCGGTCGGGCGGCGGTCGAGGCGAAGTACGGCAACCTCTTCCAGATGTACGAGAAGATCACCGGCGAGAACCCGTACGAGACCCCGATGCGGATCTACCCGGCGGTCCACTACACGATGGGCGGGCTCTGGGTCGACTACGACCTCGAGTCCTCGATCCCCGGGCTGTTCGTCGTCGGTGAGGCGAACTTCTCCGACCACGGCGCCAACCGGCTCGGTGCGAGCGCACTCATGCAGGGGCTCGCCGACGGCTACTTCGTCCTCCCCAACACGATCGCGCACTACCTCGCGGACGGGCCGTTCCCCGCGGTCGACGACGCGACCCCCGAGGTCGCCGAGGCCAGGGACGGCGTCAAGGAGCGCATCGATGCGCTGCTCGCGGTCAAGGGCACCCGCACCGTCGACTCCTTCCACAAGGAGCTCGGCTCCCTCATGTGGGAGTACTGCGGCATGGAGCGCAGCGAGGAGGGTCTCACCTACGCGATCGGGAAGATCCGCGAGCTCAAGGCCGAGTTCTGGCGCGACGTCCTCGTCACGGGGGAGAACGAGGAGCTCAACCAGACCCTCGAGCGCGCGGGCCGCGTCGCGGACTTCTTCGAGCTCGCCGAGCTCATGTGCATCGACGCGCTGCACCGCAACGAGTCCTGCGGCGGGCACTTCCGTGCCGAGAGCCAGACCGAGGAAGGCGAGGCGTTGCGCGACGACGAGAACTTCGCGTACGTCGCGGCCTGGGAGTTCGGCGGCGACGACGGCGCCCCTGTGCTCCACAAGGAAGACCTGGTCTACGAGAACATCGAGATGAAGCAGCGGAGCTACAAGTGAAGATCACCCTGCGCGTCTGGCGCCAGCAGAGCTTCAAGGCCGAGGGCCGCATGGAGACGTACCTCGTCGACGACGTCTCGCCGGACATGTCCTTCCTCGAGATGCTCGACGTCCTCAACGAGAGCCTCACGCTCTCGGGCGCCCAGCCGATCGCCTTCGACTCGGACTGTCGTGAGGGCATCTGTGGCATGTGCGGTCTCATGATCAACGGCATCGCGCACGGGCCCGAGAGCCGCGTCACGGTGTGCCAGCTGCACATGCGCAGCTTCGACGACGGTGACGTCATCGACATCGAGCCGTGGCGGGCCATGCCGTTCACGGTCGTCCGCGACCTCGTCGTCGACCGCTCCGCGTTCGACCGCATCATCCAGGCGGGCGGCTTCATCAGCGCACCGACCGGGTCCGCGCCCGACGCGAACGCCGTGCTCGTCCCCAAGGCGCAGGCGGACCGCGCGTTCGAGGCGGCCGAGTGCATCGGCTGCGGTGCGTGCGTCGCGGCGTGCCCCAACGGCTCCGCGATGCTCTTCACCGCGGCGAAGGCCACCCACCTCGGCATGCTCCCGCAGGGTCAGCCCGAGCGGGAGGCCCGGGCGCTCGCGATGATCACGCAGCACGACCACGAGGGCTTCGGC
>JAFABT010000119.1 GCA_023425905.1 Actinomycetes bacterium
CGCTCGGGCACGGCGAGCAGACCCTCGCGGTCACCTCGACCGGAGCCGACAACCTCTGGTTCTTCTCGGCCGACCACGCCAACGCGTCCTACCGCCCGCAGCTCACGGTCGTCTTCGAGCCCGGCGAGGCCCCGGCACCTCCTGCGGACACGACCCCTCCGAGTGCGCCGACCAACCTCACCGCGGCCGTCGCCGGGGACCCGGGCGCCGGGGACGTCACGCTCGAGTGGGACGCGGCGACGGACCCGGGCTCGGGGGTCGCCGGCTACACGGTCCACCGGGGTGCGAGCGCGTCCGTCGCGGCGACCGCGGGGACGAAGGTCGCGGACGTCACGGACCTCACGTGGACCGACGAGGCCCGCCCGGCCGGGTCGTGGTTCTACGTCGTCACCGCGGTGGACGCGGCGGGAAACCGGAGCGCGGCGAGCACCGCGGTCGAGGCCGTCGTCGCCCCCGAACCGGCGCCTGAGCCGGTCGTCCTCACGGTCACCCCCGTCGCCGACACGTACGCGAACCAGGGCGCGCCGAGCGCGAACTACGGGACCTCCGCGTCGCTCGCCTCGCGCGGGACGAGCGGGTACAGGTCGTACCTCGCGTTCGAGCTGCCCGAGGCGCCGGGCGGGGCGCGCCTGCTGAGCGCCTCGCTGTCCGTCCGCACGACGAACGAGGCGATCGCGTCCTCGGCCGACGCGCACGCCGTCCGGCTCGGCCCGGAGACGGAGTGGTCGGAGACTGGGCTCACGTGGGCGAACCAGCCCGCCCTCGGGACGGTGATCGGCACCCTCCCGGCGGGGGCTGCGACGAGCACGAGGTACGAGGTCGAGCTCGACGCCGCAGCGCTCGCGGACGTCCTCGGCACGACGGCGACGCTCCAGGTGACGTCCTCGGGCACCGACAACCTGTGGTTCTTCTCGCGTACGGCGGCGGCCTCGCAGCGCCCCGCCCTCGTCCTCACCTTCGAGCCGTGACGGGGGACGGGCGGATGGCTGGCCGGGGCTGGGGCAGAGGCGCGGTGCGCGTGACGCGTGGCGGCCTCGGTGCGCTCCTCGTCGCCGTGGTCCTCGTGGGGTGTTCGCCAGGGGCTCCGACGATGGTCGTCGACGAGGTCGCGGCACGGCCCGCCCCATCGGAGGCACCCAGCAGCACGGGTGCCCCGCAGCCCTCGCAATCTGGCACGGACGACGCGCAGGACCCGGTCGACCGTGAGCCGTCGCAGGATCCCCGCAACGGCGACCGCGAGCAGGAGAAGAAGTACGTCGCGGAGGAGGGTGCCCCGGGTGTTGACCCGGGCGCCGTCCTTGAGGGCGGCTACGGCACGTGCGACCGCCTCGCGCGGGCGGTGAGCACCGGGCGGTCGGCTGCGGTCGAGGCCGTCGCGCTTGGCCAGCTGCCGCGAGTCTGGAGCGCCGTGCCAGCACTGTGCCCCGAGCTGACCTCGGTGCTCGACGCCGCACGCGGCGGCTTCCCCGATGGTGCCTACGACGTCGTCGACGGGCCGGGCGGGGCCGGGACGGCGGACGACGACGACGTCCCGCGCGCCGTCGGACGGGGGACGTACCGCGCTCACGCGGCGGGGACGGAGTGCCGGTGGACGGTCGAGGACGGGGACGGCGGCGTCGTCGCCGAGGGGGCTGCTGACGGCGGACGAGGTGTGGTGACGCTCGGGGCGACCGCGTCCCGGGTGACGACGAGCGGCTGCCTCGTGTGGCTGCCGAGCAAGGGGGACTCATGACGGTCATCGGCTACGCACCAGGGGTCTACGACCTCTTCCACGTGGGTCACCTCAACCTGCTGCGCACCGCGCGCGGTCTGTGCGACCACCTCATCGCCGGGGTGGTCACGGACGAGGCGGCTGAGCGCGTCAAGGGTGCGCGGCCTGTCGTCCCCCTCGGGGAGCGGCTCGAGATCGTCGAGGCGCTGCGCTGCGTCGACGAGGCGGTCGCAGAGGTGTGGCCGACGAAGCTCGAGACGTGGAAGCACGTCCCCTTCCAGCGGTTCTTCAAGGGGTCGGACTGGCAGGGCACGCCGCGCGGGCTCGCTCTCGAGCGGGACTTCGCAGCGGTCGGCGTGGAGGTCGTCTACCTGCCCTACACCCTGCAGACCTCCTCCACCCAGCTGCGGAGGGCACTGGCATCCCTCGGCTGAGCGCGCGGGCGCGGTGTCAGAGGCGGCTCGTAGACTCGTTCCTGACCCCTTCCTGATCGCAGCGGCTCCCAGCGCCTCGGCTCCCTGAGCCTCACGGTGCGCAGCCGCAGCGTCGGGACGGGGCGCTCGTGCTGCCCGCCTCCGCCCTCCTCGCACCGTCTGGACACCGTGAACCTCACCGGACTGCTTCCGCTCCTGCACGCCGAGCCCGCGATCGCCGCCGCCCTCGAGCGCGCGTCCCGCCGCGGCGAGCTCGACGTCGTCGTCCCTGCCGGGGTCCGCCCCGGCCTGCTCGCCGGGCTCGTCGAGCGCACCGGGCGGCTCGTCGTCGTCACGGCGACCGGACGCGACGCCGACGAGACCGCCGACGCCCTGCGGTCCTACCTGCCCGACGACGACGTCGCCGTGCTGCCGGCGTGGGAGACGCTGCCGCACGAGCGGCTCTCGCCGCGCGCGGACACCGTCGCTCGACGGCTCGCAGTATTCCGGCGGCTCGCCCACCCCGGCCCCGCGGGCACGCCCGCCGGGCCGGTGCGGGTCCTCGTCGTCCCCGTGCGCGCCCTCCTGCAGCCCGTCGTCGAGGGCCTGGGCGACCTCGAGCCCGTCGAGGTGCGGCAGGGCGACCGGGTCGACCTCGGCGACCTCGCGACGCGGCTCGCCGGGGCCGCCTACACCCGGGTCGACATGGTCGAGCGGCGCGGCGAGTTCGCCGTGCGCGGCGGGATCCTCGACGTCTTCCCGCCGACCGAGCAGCACCCGCTGCGCCTCGAGCTGTGGGGCGACGAGGTCGAGGACGTCCGCGCCTTCTCGGTGGCGGACCAGCGCTCCCTCGACGCCGCGCCGCACGGGCTCTGGGCGCCGCCCTGCCGGGAGCTGCTGCTCACCGACGAGGTCCGCGCACGGGCGGCCGCGCTCGTCGCAGAGCTGCCGGGTGCGACCGACATGCTCGACCGGCTCGCGGCCGGCGTCGCGGTCGAGGGCATGGAGTCGCTCACCCCCGCGCTCGTCGACCGGATGGTCCCCGTGCTCTCCCTCGTCGACG
>JAFABT010000141.1 GCA_023425905.1 Actinomycetes bacterium
GACGCCGTTAGCACCGGCCTGAGGCGCCGCGACGCCGTTGATGTCGCCTTTTCCGAATTCATCCGGATTTTTAGCCCACCGCTTGGCCTCTCCGTAAGAGACGAAGGAGGCTATATCCGCTCCGGTCCCGGGGAGAGAGCCGATAAACGTACCAATCAGGCTGGAACGAAAAATCGTGACGATCGAATATTTGATATCCTCCATGGTTGGAAGGATGCGCGATATCTTGCCGCCGCCATCTTTATGCGTCAGCGCGGCAGGATTTTCGATTATCGCCCCCGCGTTGCGGAAGACCTCGGAGATGGCGAAGAGCCCGATAAGGGCCGGTACATATGATATACCCGTCATGAGAATCAGAGTATCTCCCGTATAACGGGAAATTCCATTGATCGGGTCCATACCGATCGTCGCCGTCAGCACGCCGAGCAGCGCGGAGATAACGCCCTTCAGGAGCGAATCGGAGCAGAGCACGGCGACGACGGAGAGCCCGAATACGCTGATCGCGAAATATTCGGGAGCGCTGAATTTCAACGCAAACTTCGCAATTATTGGCGACAGCGTAACAAGAAAAAGCCAGCTCACCATCAATCCACAGAACGCGGATATCTGCGCCATGCCGATCGCCCGCCCCGCCATACCCTTTTTCGTCAGAGAATATCCATCAAAGCAGAGCGCCGCGGAGGCGGGAGTTCCCGGCGTATTCCAGAGAATAGCGCTGACGGAGCCACCCTGTACCGCCGAGATAAAGACGGCGGCCAATATGAGCAGCCCCTGTTCCGCGGAAAGGGAAAAGGAGAGCGGAACCAGGATCGCTACCGCCATCGTCGCGGTCAGCCCGGGCAGAAAACCGACAATATATCCGCCCACCACGGAGATGACTGTCAGGAGAATCATGTCAAACGTGAAAAAACTCTGAAAACCTTCTAGCAGACCGCTGAACATTGTAATACCTCCATCCCTGAAATTTAAAAAAGCCCCTGCGGCAGCTGAACCTTAAGAGCCATGTAAAACAAACAGTAAACCGTCAGCGTAATACCGCCGCTCAGCAAAAGTCCCTTAGGCCATGGTATCCGAATCAGTGCGCAAAAGAAGAAAATTACAATAAGCCCCGTCGCGATAAACCCTATCGCCCAAAGTAAAACAGGGACGAGACAAGAGAGGGCAAAGAGCAGGAGCAGCCGAAAGGGAAGTTTTTCTTTCTGAGAAGACTCCGCAGGCTTTTTTCTCCGCAGGGCAATCAGCTCCAGGATGCTGCTTGCCAAAAGGAGCAGCGCACAGAGGTTAGGAAAGAAGCTTGGCCCGTAACGTCCGGCGTTTGGCGCCGCGGCCTGGACTTGGATACCTCCGTACAGAAAAGAAAGCGCGACTAATATAAACGCAATTGGAATAAGGGTCTCTCTATTTTTCAAAACAACTTACCTCCAAGTGTGTGTTTTCCTAAAAGGCCCTTCTCCTCGGTGAAGAGAAGGGCCCATAATGTTTAAGGGATTTGTATCAGTGAAAGGTTAAGGCTACTGTATGGCTTTTTTAAATACCGGGTCCATTTCGTTGAGCCATTTTGTGAATTCCGCGCCTTTGCGGTTGTTGTACTCGAAGCCACGGTCTTTGAGGAATGCCTGCGTCTCCTGCGAGGTGATCGCCTGCTGGAACACCGCGGTCACATCATCGACGATATTTTTCGGCGTTCCTTTGGGAAGGCCGATGCCCCACCATGCTCCGATCACCGCGGGACATCCCTGTTCGGTAAACGTCGGCGCTTCGGCGCAGGCAGCCTGCCGTTCCGCGCTGGTCACCCCAAGGATACGCATACGCCCATCCTGCACGAAAGGAAGTATCTCGGAGAAGCCGCACGCCACCGCGGCGACATGATCGCCAAGAGCCGCGGTAATCGCCGCCGCGCCGCCGTCATAGGGGACGGGCGTGACATTGACATTGGAACCCTTTTCGATAAGACGCAGCGCGAGATTCCAGATGGAGCCCTCCGCCAGCGCGCCGACTTTGACTTTATCAGGATCTTTCTTAACGGCATTTAAGAAATCCTCGTATGTTTTCAGGGGAGAATCAGACTTCACCGCCAGAACAGCCGGCGCGGTCGCGATAAGCGCCACATGCTCGAAATCGCGGAATGAATACTTCGCCGTTCCCGCCAGATGCATCGTCGAGGCCTCCGTCGTGATGACCGTAACGTTGTATCCGTCCTTGCGGGCCGTTGAGCCGTATGTCTGCCCAATCGCGCCGCCGCCACCGGTGCGGTTCATTACAACGGCTGATTTTCCCGTATTTTTCTGAATCTGAGAGGAGAGCAGACGTGCGATCGTATCCGTAGCCCCGCCGGGAGTGGCTCCGACGATCAATGTTATGTCACGTGTCGGATAGGCGGCAAAAGCGGTGCCAAAACAGGCGGCAAAGAAACAAACTGCTAATACGAGAACCAAAGATTTCTTCACAAAAATCACCTCCGTGGAGATTAATATGAGCGGTCAGCTCATATGTTCATAAAACGACAACTTCAAATGCTCCTCGAC
>JAFABT010000146.1 GCA_023425905.1 Actinomycetes bacterium
ACAACGAGGGCGACGACCCCTCGATGACCCAGCCGCTCATGTACAACCTCATCGAGGGCAAGCGCTCGGTCCGCAAGCTCTACACCGAGGGGCTCGTCGCCCGCGGCGAGATCTCGGTCGAGGAGGCCGAGGAGGCGCTCCGCGACTACCAGTCGCAGCTCGAGCGGGTGTTCGCCGAGACCCGCGAGGGCGGGTACACCCCGCCGCCCGAGGCGGAGCCCGTCGCTGGCCTCGAGCGCCCCGAGGCACAGCTCGAGGACGCCGGGATGATGGTCGGGTGGAAGACGGCCGTCGACCGCTCCATCCTCGAGCGCATCGGCCGCGCCCACCTGCGCACGCCCGAAGGCTTCACCGTCCACCCCAAGCTGCGCCAGCTCCTCGACAGGCGCGAGCTCATGTCGCGTGAGGGCGGCATCGACTGGGGGTACGGCGAGATCCTCGCGTTCGGCTCGCTGCTCGCCGAGGGGACGCCCGTCCGCCTGGCCGGTCAGGACTCCCGACGCGGCACCTTCGTCCAGCGGCACGCCGTCCTCCACGACCGCGAGACCGGCGCAGAGTGGACCCCGCTGCTCTACCTCTCCGCGAACCAGGCGAAGTTCTGGGTCTACGACTCCTCGCTCTCGGAGTACGCCGCGCTCGGCTTCGAGTACGGCTACTCGGTCGAGCGCCCCGACGCGCTCGTCCTGTGGGAAGCGCAGTTCGGCGACTTCGTCAACGGCGCCCAGACGGTCATCGACGAGTTCATCTCCTCCGCACAGCAGAAGTGGGGCCAGCACTCCTCGGTCGTGCTGCTGCTGCCGCACGGCTACGAGGGGCAGGGACCGGACCACTCCTCGGCGCGCATCGAGCGCTTCCTCCAGCTGTGCGCGGAGGACAACCTCACCGTCGCCCAGCCGTCCACGCCGGCGAACCACTTCCACCTGCTGCGGCGTCAGGCGTACGACCGTCCGCGCCGCCCGCTCGTCGTGATCACGCCCAAGTCGATGCTTCGCAACAAGGCCTCGGCCTCCGCGGTCGAGGACTTCACGACGGGCACCTTCCGCGAGGTCATCGGGGACGAGGCGGCAGCCGTGGCCGGCGGCGTCGACCGGGTCGTCATGTGCTCGGGCAAGGTCTACTGGGAGCTCCTCGCCGAGCGCGAGCGCCGCGGGGACACCGCGACGGCGATCGTGCGGCTCGAGCAGCTCTATCCGCTGCACGCCGACCAGATCGAGGCGGCGCTCGCCCCCTTCGCCGACGCCGAGATCGTCTGGGTCCAGGACGAGCCCGAGAACCAGGGCCCCTGGGTCCACGTCGCCCTCGCGCTGCCCCGCCTCGTCGGCCGCAACGCACGCGTCGTGTCCCGCCCGCCGTCGGCGTCTCCCGCGACGGGCTCGGCGAAGAAGCACGCGCTCGAGCAGGCCGACCTCATGGCGCGCGCCTTCGACCGGTAGCCGGGCGGGGCTCCGCCCGCGTGCCGCGGCCGCGGACGGAGCCCGACGGGCGACAATCAGGGGTGCGCGGCCCGCCCGGTGCCGCCACCGCGCCCACGGCGCGGCAGAACGGCAGGAGTGGTGAGCGTGACGGAGCAGACCTGGCGGCTGAGCGTCGTCGGCGACGAGCTGGCGGCAGGCGTCGGTGACCCCAAGGGCCTCGGCTGGGTCGGTCGGGTCGCCGCGCGGACCCCGGCGCCGGTCGGTTCGCTCGGGGTGTTCACCCTCGCGGTCCCCGGTGAGACGACGACCGCGATGTCCGCGCGCTGGGAGGACGAGGCGGGCAGGCGGTTCCACGCCGACGCCGACAACCGGCTCGTCGTCGCGCTAGGCCGGGCCGACGTCGCGGCGAACCTCTCGATCGCCCGCAGCCGCCTCAACCTCGCCAACGTCCTCGACGTCGCCGAGCAGCGGCGCATCTCCGCGTTCGTCGTCGGTCCCCCGCCTGGTCCTGCCGCCGAGGCCGAGCGGACGGCCGAGCTGTCGGCGGCGTTCGCGGACGTCACCACGCGCCGTCGCGTCCCGTTCGTCGACACGTACACCCCGCTCGCGCAGCACGAGCAGTGGCACGCGGACCTCGCGAGCAGCGACGGCCGGCTCCCCGGGCAGGCCGGTTACGGCCTCATGGCGTGGCTCGTGCTCCACTCCGGCTGGAGCCGGTGGCTCGGCCTCCCGGACGACGAGAACTGACCGCGGCCCCGCCCCGCTCCGGTCTGCTCAGCCGACGAGGCCCGCGGCTCGCAGCTCGACCGTGAGGTCCTGCGGGTTCGACGCGATCGAGCAGGCGTCCTCATAGGAGATGACGTCGTCCCGGATGAGCTGGAACAGGTGCTGGTCGAAGGTCTGCATCTTGTAGTACCCGCCCTCGGCGATGAGGTCGAGGATCGGCGGGGCCGACGCGGGGTCAAGGATCGCCTCCTGCGTGCGCCCCGTGTTGACGAGCACCTCGACCGCGACCGCGCGACCCGCGCCGTCCTGCTTGCGCACGAGCCGCTGCGAGATGACCCCGCGCAGCGACTGCGCGAGCGCGGTCCGGATCTGCTTCTGCTCGTGCGGCGGGAAGAAGTCGACGATGCGGTTGATCGACTCCTGCGCGTCGATCGTGTGGAGCGTCGAGAGCACGAGGTGACCCGTCTCGGCGGCGGAGAGCGCCGCCCGCACCGTCTCGACGTCGCGCATCTCGCCGACGAGGATGACGTCAGGGTCCTGTCGCATGGCGGCACGGAGCGCGACGTCGAAGTCCGCGGTGTCCTGCCGGATCTCGCGCTGCGAGACGATCGCCTTCTTGTCCGAGTGGAGGACCTCGATCGGGTCCTCGATCGTCACGATGTTGACCTCACGGTACGAGTTGACGAGGTCGACCATCGAGGCGAGCGTCGTCGTCTTGCCCGAGCCGGTCGGGCCGGTGACGAGGACGAGCCCACGCGGTTCGAGCGCGAGCTCGCCGACGACCTCGGGCAGCCCGAGCTCGCTGAGGGACTGCGCGCCGACCGCGACGCGGCGGAAGACGAGGGCGTTCGTCCCACGTGCCTGGTAGGCGTTGACGCGGAACCGCCCGACACCCTTGAGGGAGTAGGCGAAGTCCGCCTCGTGCGTGCGGCGGTAGGTGTCCGTGAGGTCTTCCGGGAGCACCTCGATGAGCATGTTCTCGGTGTCGATCGGCCGCAGCTCCGGGACCTGGAGCTTGCGCAGGCGCCCGTCGACCCGCACGCGCGGCGACGACCCGACCTTGCAGTGCAGGTCGGAGCCGTTGGTGCTCGCGAGGGCGTGCAGGAGCGGGATGACGGACAGCGGCTGTTCACTCACCACGTAGTCATCGGACCACGGCCGGTCCAACTTGAGAAACCGGACACCACGGACGATCTCGGCCTGCGCCGTCCGGCCCGCGCTACCGGTTCGATCCTCGGGTCACGGTGTGGGACGATGGACGACGCACAGCGCGACGCACCCCGTGACGTCGTCGCGGACAGGTCGCGAGACAGAGGGAGATCGCCATGAGCAAGCGTGGGCGCAAGCGCCGCAGCCGTAAGGGCAGCAACGCGAACCACGGCAAGCGGCCCAACGCCTGAGGCGTTGTGGAGCTGAGAAGGCCCCGGGCCGGCCCCCCCG
>JAFABT010000207.1 GCA_023425905.1 Actinomycetes bacterium
CGTCGACCGCGGGGGTCGCGCCCGCGCCGCCTCCGCCTCGACGAAGCTGCCCTCGCGCCGGACGAGCGGGGCGAGCAGGACGACGACGAGGAGGACGGCGCACACTGCGGCGACCGACCAGGCGATCGGGCCGGGCGGCGGCACCACGGTGAGACCCGCGGTGCGCATGGGCTCGGACCGGGAGATGAGGCCGTAGAGCGCCGCGCCGAGGAAGGGCCCGGCGCAGGCCGTGACGAGGGCGAGCCATGCGGCCTCGACCCCGGCGAGGCGGAGCACCTGCCCGCTCGACCCGCCGCGGGCGCGCAGCAGCGTGACCTCGGACGCGCGTGCCTCGACGAGCAGCCGCGTCGCCTGGAGCAGCGCGGAGACGACGAGGACGAGCAGCACGAGGCCGACGACGACCATCGACGCCTGGGTGATCGCCGCGGCGGCGAGCACGTCGGCGAGCGTCGTGCCCAGCCGGCTCGAGACGTCGGTCGACCCGGCCGAGCCGAGGGAGCTCTCGCGGACGAGGGTCGGCAGGTCGCTGGCCGGGCCGACGAGGGCGGCCGCCTGCTGCGCGGTCATGCGGGAGATGTCGGGCGTGAAGCTCGTCTGCACCTGGTCGGCCTGGACGGCGAAGGTGTCGAACGTCGCGGGCGTCGTGAGGGCCGGGCCGACGAGGTCGGTGAGGAGGTCGGGCGACGTCGGCAGAGGGAACCCGGGGGTGTGTCCCTCGCCGAACGTGCGGTCGTGGCGCCAGTAGGGGTCGTCCCGGGTGTCGGTCCCGCGCCACGTGCCGACGACCTCGACGACGGGGTACGCGCCGTAGCCGATGAGCGTCTTGAGGGCGACGACGTCACCGACCTTGATCTGGAGCACCTCGAGCGCGTCGTGGGGGAGCGCGACCTCGGCGACCGGCAGCTCGAGGTCGTAGTCCGGCGCGGGGGAGCCGATGAGCCCACGCGTGGTCGTGATGTCGACGACGCGGGTCTCGGGCTTGCCCTCGGGCCACCGGCCGGAGACGAGCTCGACCTCGTCCTCGACGTCGGAGTAGGCCCCGAGGTAGACGACGGCGTCCAGCGGCTCGGGCTCGCCGGTCCGGACCAGGCCGTAGCTCTCCGAGCGGGTCCACGACTCCGAGCGGCCGGGCAAGCCGTTGAGCGTCTGCTCGAGGGTCTTCTCGGTGTTCCCGATGATCTGCGACGGCGGCGTGGTGCCGGGTCGGACGAGCGTCTCGACGCGGAGGTCGATGTCCTCGGCCTCCGTGAGCGCCTGCGCGATCGAGGTCGACTGGGTGACGACGACGAGCTGACCGAGGGCGACGAGCACGGACGTCGAGAGCAGGGTGACGAGGAGGACGACGGCGAGGACGGGGCCGTTGTGGCGGAGGCGGCGTCCCGCGAGGTGCGCCGACCACGGCCCGACCGACGCGCGCTCGCGCTGCGCGGTGCGGACGGTGAGGTCTTGCTGGGCCACGGCGGCGCTCGCCTCCTCAGGGGGATGAGACCCGGTTCACGTCGGCCGGGTGCCGCGATCATGCCCCACGGGTGGACTCGCTTCCACGGGTGTCCGGATCAGTTCCGAATCGTTACGAAAACGTCGCTGTACCGGTACCCGCGCGGCGCCCGTGCCGGCGCAGGGTCAGGCGGACTCGCGCACGACGAGCTCCGGCGCGAACAGCGAGCCCTCCTCGGTGACGGCGCGGCCCGCGATCTGGTCGAGGAGCAGGTGCCCGGCGGCGCGCGTCATCGTGACGACCGGGTTCGTCACCGTCGTGAGCGGTGGCGTCGTGACGACGCCGAGGTTGTCGTAGCCGACGACGGCGATGTCCCGCGGCACCTCGAGGCCCTTCGCGCGCAGCACCGACATCGCGCCCTGCGCCATGAGGTCGGAGGCGATGAAGACGGCGTCGACGTCCGGGTACGTCTCGAGCAGCTCGGTGATCGCGGCGGCGCCGCCCGCGACGGTGAAGTCGCCCTCGATGCACGCGTCGTCAGCGAGCCCCGCCTCGCTCAGCACCTCGCGCCAGCCGGTGAGCCGGTCCTGGCCGGCAGACATGTCGAGCGGGCCCGCGATCGTGCCGATGCGGCGGCGTCCGAGGCTCACGAGATGCTCCGTGGCGAGCCGCCCGCCGAGGACGTTGTCGACGTCGACGAAGTGCATGCCGTCGCTCATGTTGAGCGGTCGGCCGACGAAGACGTTGGGCAGCCCGGTGAGGGCGAGCTCGCGGTCGATCGTGTCGGAGCGGTGGTGGGAGACGACGATCGCCCCGTCGACGTGACCTGAGTGGAGGTAGCGGACGGTCCGGGAGTTGTCCCCCGGGCGCGCGATGAGGAGGACGAGCTGGAAGTCGGTTCCGGTGAGGGCCGCGCTGAGGCCGTTGAGCGTCCCGGCGAAGTAGGGGTCGGAGAGCACGCGCTCGTCCGGCTCCGGCACGACGAGCGCGATCGAGTCGGTGCGACGGGTGACGAGGGAGCGGGCGGCACGATTGGGGACGTACCCGAGCTCGGCGATCGCTGCGTCGACCGCCGCCTGGGCGGGGGCGGACACCCGCAGACCGCCGTTGATCGCGCGCGACGCGGTCGAGCGGGAGACGCCTGCGTGCGCGGCGACCTCTTCAAGGGTCGGGGCGGGGTGGCGATGGACCCCCGGCGCGGGACCCGTCGGGGTCGCGGTGCCGGTCGTGTCTGGTGCGTCCATTGCAGTGCCTCCGTTGGCGGTTCGACGGCGTAGCACCGTCCCCCGTGGAAGCGCCACCCCCGTCGATGATAGGCCGCGCGGCAGCGCTCCTACCCGCTCGGCGCGGCGGGCGTCCCGCCCCGGGGCGCGGGACGTCGGCGCGCGTCGCGTCAGGCGTCGTGCTCGGCGAGCCAGGCGAGGCCGACCT
>JAFABT010000248.1 GCA_023425905.1 Actinomycetes bacterium
GGTCTCACCCGCGGGCATGGTTGCGGCGGGAGCGCCGTAGACGTCGCCGTCGGCCGATGTCGGGACGGCGGCCGGTGCGGACTGCTGCTTCTTGCGGACGACGAGGACGACGACGACCGCGGCCGCGGCGAGCACCGCCAAGGCGACGAGGCCCCAGATGAGGAGCGCGGACGACGACCCGCCGCCGAGCCCGAGCGCACCCAGACCGGAGGCGACGGCAGAACCGCGGGCGTTGACCGGTGTGGACTCGCCCGCCTTCGGGGACCAGGTCACCGTGTTGCCGTCGAGCTCGCCGTCGTGGCTCTTGACGGCCCCGGGGAACGTCACCGACACCTTGATCTCGAGCTGCTTCATGAGGTTCTTCGACATCTCGTCGGTGCCGCCGAGGTCCTCCGAGAGGTCCATCGTGCCGGAGACGACGAACTCGTCACCCTCGCGGACGATCGAGAGCGACTCCTCCGTGCCGGTGGCCTGGTCGAGCCCAGGGAGCTCGTCGAGCGGGGCGCCCTTCATCATCACCTTGGCGCCGACGTACTCGTCGTCGGAGTAGGGCTCGACGGTCGTGTTCTCGGGGTTGTCCTCGAGGAGCGACTTGGTCATCTGGTCGGTGAGCTCCGACGGGTCCTGGCCGGTCAGCTCAGCGACGGACTTGTCGAGCGCGACGATCATCGTCGCGTCCGCGGTGTCGTTCGAGTTGAGCGTGATGTCGACGTGCATCTTCATGCAGCCGGAGAGGGCCAGCGCGGCCGCGAGGATCGTCACTGCCGCGCCGAGGCGGCGTCCATGGGTGCGGGTCATGTGACGAGCCTCCCAGAGTTGGGTATGCGGCGTCGATGCCCCGCACATGCTGGACGGGACGGGACGGCGCCCGGCGCCCGGGGCGGGTCAGGTGAGCGGGCCGCGCTCGAGGACGATCGCGCTGATGCGCACCGGCTTGAGCGAGTCGAGCGCGACGACGCGGACCTTCCCGGTGAACCTCCGCGGCAGCGGCACCCGCACGCGGGCCCGGGGCTCCGCCTCGGCCGTGGCGAGCGAGACGACGGCGACCCGCCTCGATCCCGCGTAGACCGCGACGCGTCCGCTCGTCGGCCGGGTCGCGGCGATGAGCCAGACGCGGCGGGCGTCCACCGCCTTGCGCACGGTGAGGGTCGCCCCGCGGCCGCGGGACACGTGCACCGTGCCGCCGAAGTAGGCCGGGTCGCGGGCCGTCGTCCACGCGCCGGTGCGCTCGACGCGCGCGGCGGGCACCGGGCGCGTCGTCGTCGCGACCTCGCGGACCTTGCCAGGACGGCCGAGGCGGTCGATCGCGCGCACCGCGATCGTCCACGTCTGCCCGCGGGGCACGGTGACTGTGGCGGTTGTCCGGCGTGACGTCGTCACCTCGAACCACGCGTACGTCGTCTGCTCGGCGTCCTTGCCGTACGGCGCGGAGCGCTTGAGCACCTCGTAGCGGCGCGCGCCCTTCACCGGCGACCACGTGAGCGCGACCTTCGCGCCGAGCGAGACGGGCGCGGCGGAGCGGGCGAGCGGGGCGACGCGGGGTGCGGGGAGCTGCGCAGGCGTCGGGCCGTGGCGTCGCTCGGCACGCGCGACCTTGGTGTCGACGGCTCGGCGGATCGCAGGCAGCTTCGCGTAGAGCCTCGCCCCGGGGCACGCGGTGTGGTTCGTGTCGCGGTGTCCGCGGATGACGGGGAGGGCGGGGGTGAGCCTGCCCTTCGACCAGCGCGGCTTCGAGCCGGTCGAGGAGGCGGTGCGGAGCCGCACCTTGCCGCGGGGGTCGACGCCCCACCGGTGCGCCTGCCACGCGAGGACGTCGACGACGGCGTCGACGACGCGTCTCGGCGGCGTCGCGCGCGTGAAGTCGCCCATGACGGCCACGCCGATCGTGCTGGCGTTGAAGCCGCCCGCCTGGGCGCCGACGGGGAGCCCGGCGATCGCGCCGCGTCGGCCCTCGTACACCGTCCCGAACCGGTCGACGAGGAACTGGTATCCGATGTCCGGCCAGCCCCGGCCCTTCGTGTGGAACGCCCAGATCGACCGGACGACGGCCTTGGCGCGGCTGCGGGAGTACGTGTTGGGGCCTGCGGTGTGGTGGACGTACATCGCCTTGAGCCACGTCGAGCTCGAGACCTGGTCGGTGCGTTTCTCGTTCGCGCCCCAGCGGGCGCGGGTGACGATCGCGGGACGCAGCTCGGAGCCCGTCGCGGTCGCGGGTGCGGCCGAGGGCGCGGATGGACGCGCGAGACTCGTGGACGTGACGTCGGCGGCGACGTCGACCGCGACGAGGTCGACGCGGAGCCCGGTGACCGCGGCGTCGGCGCCGACCCTGGTCTGGAGGCTCGTCGAACCGTCGGCGATGAACGGCTCGGTCGCGACCCTGCCGTCGGGCGACGGGGTCGTGTCGACTGCGAGGTCGAACCAGGCTCCCCACGTCCCGCCTTCCAGGACCCGGAGCTCGAGGTGGTGCGGCTGCGCGGCGGCGACGTCCCAGCTGAGGGCCGCGAGGGTGAAGGGGGCGGTGTCGATGCGCGGGCTCGTCGTCGTGCCGGGGCTCGTCCTGAGCGGGGCGGACCACGTGGCGACGCCGTCCTGCATCGCGGGGGCAGCGACGTGCATCGCCGGGGCTGCGGCCTCGATCGCCGGCGCGGCGGTCGCTCCGAGCGGCAGCGCGCCGCCGAGCGCGAGCGACAGGCTGACGGCGAGGAGGCGCCTCATGCTCGCGACGCTACCAGCGGACAGCAGGGCACGGGAGGCCGGTGAGCCCGCGTCACCCGAGGGTCGCGCGAGAGAGTTGAGCGGAATAGACTCAATCTTGTCGGGGTTACCCCAGCAGCATCCGATCCCGGTCCCAGGAGGAACACGGTGAACGACAAGCTCACGGTCGCGACGCGCGAGGCGCTCCAAGACGCGGTCCAGCAGGCCACAGCCGCGACCAACCCGCAGATCGAGCCCGCGCACGTCCTCAGCGCCCTGCTCGGCCAGCGCGACGGCGTGGCGGTCGGCCTGCTCGACGCGGTCGGCACGGACCGCTCCGCGCTCGGTCGTCAGGTGCGTCAGATCCTCGTCGGCCTGCCGACGCTGTCCGGCAGCGAACCCGCCCAGCCCTCCCTCTCTCGCGCGACCTCCCGCGCCCTCGAGGTCGCCCGGGAGGAGGCCGCGACCCTCGACGACGAGTACATCTCGACCGAGCACCTGCTCCTCGGCCTCGCGACGGGCGACGACGTCACCGCGCGTGCGCTGCAGGCCGCGAACGCGACCCCCGACGCGCTCCGCGCCGCCCTCCCGGACGTCCGCGGCGGCGGCAGGGTGACGAGCCCCAACCCGGAGGGCACGTACAAGTCCCTGGAGAAGTACGGCATCGACCTCACGACGGCCGCGGAGGAAGGACGGCTCGACCCCGTCATCGGCCGCGACCAGGAGATCCGCCGCGTCGTCCAGGTGCTCTCGCGCCGCACGAAGAACAACCCCGTCCTCATCGGCGAGCCCGGCGTC
>JAFABT010000321.1 GCA_023425905.1 Actinomycetes bacterium
AGTCCCGACTGCGCACCTACCCCGACATCCCGACGGTCACCGCGCGGTTCATCGAGAACGTCGATCGGCGCGTCAGCGAGTGGAGTACCGTCACCGACGCCGGAATCCGCAGCGACCTCCCCGATGACGCCGCGACCGGCCCCACGAGCGCCCCGACGCCCGAGCCGTCTGGCCCCCTGGACACCTCGGGCGTCGGGTGCCTACCGGGCCTCGGCACCGGCGACGTCGTCGTCCCACCCGGCACCCCGCACGACGTCGCCACCGCCATCCGCGCCGCCATGTCCTACGTCGGCGTCACCTCCGGCTGGCACCAGCTGTGCGATCGACTCGCCTGTCGCGCCTACGGCTACGTCGGATCCGGCTACCCCACCGCCGCCGAGCACTGGCGGCAGATGGTCGCAACCGGCAACGCCCACCCGGGTGACGCCTGCCCGCCGCTGGGGTCCTTCGTCTTCTGGCGCACAGGCAGACCCGCCGGACACGTCTCCGTGGTCGTCCAGGCCGACCCCGGCTGCGACCCGAAGAAGATCATGGTGACCTCCAACGGCGTCTTCGACTCCGCCACCGGCAACCACGGCGGGGTGTACCTGCTCTCCTTCGCCCAGCTCAACGCCGGCTACGTCAGCGGCACCGGCTACCTCGGCTGGTCCAACCCCGTCTGCAAGGGTGCACGGCTCCCCGACGGAACCGTGCACCCGATACCGTCGAGTTGATGACGCCTCAGCGCCCGTCGGCAAGGCCCACCTTCAGTGCTTCAAGACACGCCGGTTGCGCGTCCCGCCTACCGGTCCGACACCACCCGGTCTCAGCTAGTTGCCCGTGGGCCCATCTAGGCAACTCCGCAGGTTCTCGCACAACTCGTCACTGACGACGGCTTTGAGAGAACAGCCTCCATCGAGCGCGCCGCGAGCCCTAAGTTCCTGCTCGATCCAGGACAAGAGCAACTTCCCATGCAACAAGCTGTCAGCGGGAGTTGCGCCCTCGGGCCAGATCTCATCCGTTCGGGGCGCCCCGCCGTCGAGGTACTTTCGGTTCGCGAAGCGCCGCTTGTCGCGAAACTTCTTGCGCAATTCGGCCGACTTTTCCTCCACCACCTGATCACGGATCATCTCGGCGTCGGCGAGAGACAGCCCGGTAACCTTGGCGATGTGGGCGGCGGTTGCGTGGTAAGCCTCCGTGTCGCAGAGGTCTGGGCAGAATACTTCGATGTCCCGATCGGCGTAAATTCGGGACCATGACTCCAGCTCATTCTCGGTGAGAAAATCGCGATCCCGGTGAATTATGACGCGCGGGCCCGAGTCCATCAACTCGGCCATTTCGCGGAACGCCTCGGCAGCCGAGGCGTTGTTCAGGCCGTTGAACGACGTGATCTTCACGTGATCCTCGTCCAGGCCCAGCTCCGCCAGTGCGAGCCGAAGTGCCCATGGGTCCTCGTCCTCCGTGCAGAGGATCGTGCGAGTCGCATTATCAAGCTGGTCCAGGGCGCCGATGTCCATCAGGAGGGCAGTCAGCTCCCTTTGGGAGTCCGATTCCACCTTCCCGTCCTTCATCCAAACCACCTTCACAGCGTCGGACGCCCCGGTGATCAGGTGCCGACTATGGGTCGACACCACTACTTTGCACTCGAACTCAGACGCGACCTGTTCCAGGGCAGCCCCGAGGCTCTTCTGCCGCGACGGGTGCAAGTGACTATCGGGCTCGTCAACGAGCAGCAGTGACGGCTTGAAGAGTAAGACATAGGCGAAGATCTGGGTCACCTGCAGAAGGCCGGTCCCCCACAGATCGACGGGGAGGAAGTCGCGGTGGAGCGGATCATCGCCGGTCGCAAGCCGAACGTCTACGTAGAGATCCCGGTCACTGTCATAGTCGACGCGAAAGGACACGGGGATCTTCAGCACCGTTTCCAGCAGCCGTTGAAGGTTGCCCAGGAGATCCCTGTCGGAAAGGAGGCGGATAATGTTGCGGAACACCAGGTTGGCGTCGCCGCTGGCCGCCCTTCGGAAGACCGCTGCGTAACCACTCATCTCTTCTCGATGGGGCACGCCGGCGAGTCCGGGTACATAGACGCTGAACAGCGCCTTCGGATCGCAGATCACCTGGCCGAACCCCGTGTAGACGCCAATGCGATCGACGCCAACATTGTTGTGATTCCGCGCCTTGTACATCTCGATTCGATACTCAGACTCCGACCCGTCCGCACCCACGCCCTCGAATTCTACGATGCCGCGCTGGCCACCGGCACGGTTCTCGTATGGCATACCATGTCCGAGCAAGGGGAACTCGGCGACCGGGGAGTATCGGAGACTAGCCTCGGCGACCACCTGCTGACCGAGCTGAACCGACGCCTGTGCGCAACTCACCGCAGTGTGGATCGCCTGCAGCACGCTGCTCTTGCCGGAGTTGTTGCCGCCTACCAAGTACGTGATCGGACCCAGTTCAATACGTGTATCTTGAATCTTCTTGAAGTTCTGGATTCGAACTGCATTCACCTGGGGGCGCACGGGAGCGGTCTGGGTCGCCTGATCGGCAGGCTCGGCCGCCTCATCAGCAGTGTCCGCGTCGATAGGCTCGACGACCACTGGACGTGAGTCGCCACCGTCCAGATCTCCATCGTGGTCGGGCACGTCGGAACTCCTTCCCGGGGAAGCACTGAGCACCCTCGCCGAGGGGCGCGCCGAAGCGATAGTAGTCCACGCCGACGAGCCGCTCCCCGACGTCGGCTCGGCAGATGCTGGCGTTCGCCGCCGGTTGCCGGGGGGCTGATCCCGGCTAGTGCGCGACCAGAGCGGACCTCACGATGCACGGTGTTCGCCGGGTCGACAGCCGGTCCGTGCTGTCCAATCAGCTAGCCGCACTCGAGCCAGGCCTAGTCGCTCATGCCACGCAAGCGGGGCGTCTGCGAGCGATGTCGTCGCGTAGGCGCCCTCCCAAGCCAGTCGCATGGCGGAGAGCTCCTCTATGAGTTCCCAGTGCTTGGTCCAGCACTCCGAGACGTAGCGCCGGTCGAGCCGGTAGTGCTCGAGGAGCCACGTCACCCATACCTCGAGCTCGGCGAGGCGGTGGCGCTGCTCTTCGGGTGTGTGCGCGGGCCACATGATCGGAAGTGGCGGACCGGAGCGTGTCAAGCAGTGTGAGACATGTTCACTTCAGTTGTTTTGGGCGAGGGCCTCTCTGCTGGGCTGGTTGATCCAGGTGGTGGTCGGCAGCGCGGGCGGCTGGGGCCGGCGGTGGCGGAAGCGGGCGGGGTTGGCGGCGTAGGCCGCTTCGAGGGTGGCGGCCGCGCTGGGCGCGGACCTCGGTGGCGGTGCCGTGGTGGACCGAGGCCGGGGTGTGCAGGCCCAGGCCGGTGTGGCGGTGCTCGTGGTTGTAGTGGGCGAAGAACTCCGCGCAGAACGCGCGGGCGTCGGCCAGGCACCCGAAGCGGTCGGGGAAGGCCGGGGCGTACTTCAACGTCTTGAACGCGGCCTCGGAGAAGGGGTTGTCGTTGGAGACGTGCGGGCGCGAGTGGGACCGGGCGACGCCAAGGTCGACCAGCAGCTGCGCGACCGGTTTGGAGGTCATGGAGGTGCCGCGGTCGGCGTGGACCGCGCCCGGGGCGCCGTGGACCGCGATGGCGTCGGCGAGCAGCGCCTTGGCGATCTGGGCGTCCTCGCGGGCGGCAACGGTCCAGCCCACGACGTAGCGGGAGAAGATGTCCAGCACGACGTAGAGGCCGTAGTAGACCCCGCGGTCGGGGCCGCGGAGCTTGGTGATGTCCCAGGACCACACGTGCCCGGGCGCGGTGGCGACCAGCTCGGGCCTGGCCCGCGGCGGGTGGGTGGCCTGGCGGCGCCGCTCACCGCACTGGCCCGCGGCGCGCAGGACCCGGTGCATCGTCGACATCGAGCACAGGTACGTGCCCTCGTCCAGCAGCACCGCCCACGCCTGCGCGACGGACTTGTCC
>JAFABT010000002.1 GCA_023425905.1 Actinomycetes bacterium
GTGCGAGGCCGCCGCCGGCGAGCGCGCCGATGACTGTCCCGAGGATGCCGCCGATCGCAAGACCTCCGCTCGCGGCCGACGTGAGGGCCGTGAGCGACTCGCCGCCGACGGCGCCCGCGGCGAGCCCGGTGAGCGTGCCGAGGAAGACGCAGCGGCCGATGACGGAGAGTCGCGCGTCGGCGTCGGGTGGCGGGGGCACGAGGGACTCCATTTTCCGCGGAATTCTGCGGCTGGGCTCAAGGTCACCGCAGGTCACGCCGATGATCTGGTATGAGGCTTCCAATGGTTGCAGGTCTTATCGGTGCGGTCGCCCTGCTCGTCACGGCGACCGGTTGCTCAGGCTCCGGTGGGTCGTCCGAGGACGACATGCCCGAGGCGGCGAAGACGGCTCTGGCCGAGCATCCCGGGTACACGCACGCGTCCGACGACGGGCGCGCCGTGCTCAAGGTGATGACGGGCGGGCAAGAGGGCTACCCCGAGTGCACGGCCAAGTCGTGCGAGGTCGTTCAGGCGCTGGCCCCGGTCGGCTGCTCGAGCCTGTACGTCGGTGCGGACGTCATCAACGGCTCCGGCGACGTCGTCGCGCAGGTGAGCAGCTCCGCTGCGGCGCTGCCCGTCGACGGCGAGGCGATCATCCAGCTCACCTCCGAGATCCCGAGCCCCGACAAGTGGGAGATCACCTCGATCCTGTGCCGGTGAGCATGGGCGGGGTGTGAGGCTCCGGTACCCTGAAGCCGTCCTGCGCTGCGTCCATCCGGGCCGGTGCGGGGCACTCCGGGACCACCCGGCACCCGAGCACGCGACGGCAACCCCTTGCCGGCGCTGGTTGCGCGGGATCGTGCCAGGTCCCGAGCGCCTGTAGCTCAGGGGATAGAGCACCGCTCTCCTAAAGCGGGTGTCGGCAGTTCGAATCTGCCCAGGCGCACAGAGTGTTTGTGCAGGTCAGGAGCGGAATGGGCGCCTCGGCCGCTGCGGGGACTGTGTCCGATTTGCCGGGCATTGGTCAGCGTGTGGTCAGCGACTTGTCTCAGGACGTGGACGGCCTGTCAAGGACGTGGACGGACGCGTGGGGACTTGAGCGGACCACGACACTCCCGTCCGCGACACCCTGAAAGCTCGACGCTTTGGCTCGCCGTCCGGTCCGTCGCGGGGCCGCGGCCGCGCGTGAGCTCGTTCTTGACGAGTCGGAAAGCACCGGAGGGCAGATTCGGTACACGCTCGGTCCGGCCGTGATGTCCGTGACGCTATCCTCGCCTAGTGCAGACGTACCTGCAGAGCCCGAACGCGCTCTCGGACGCAGAGATCGCAGAGGTCTACTCCCTGGCTGAGCAGCACAACGTAGGCATCTGCCTATACGGCGGTACGCAGTCGCCGTCCAAGGGCCCGGCAGAGTGGTCGGCCACCGGCAGCGTCTTGACTCTGCGGCGCTTCGCAAAGGCGGTGGGGTTCAGCACCATCGCCAAGCCGTCGTACCCCGAGGTCCGGTGGACCGACAAGAGCAGGTGGGAGTGACGACTGCTGAGGGCGCGCCGTAGCCGTTCGTAGACGAGGCCGGAGCGCGTCCACCCGCATGCCCGGCGACATCCAGCCGGGCGCGACAAGCGCACGCCGCCTGGGTGATAGTTCCCGACGGTCAGCCGGGACAGGAATGCGCGCGCTTCGCACGCGCTCCTCGTGGCGGGCTCCGCGATCAGCACCAGCAACTGCTACGCGTGGCCTCGCCGACCCGGACAATCACGTTGTGGCCGAGCCGCGGCGCTGCGTGAACTTGTTGTCTTTGGTCGTGAACGTGTAGCTGAAGCCGCCGTCGACTGGCCCTCGGTGGACGAGGGCCGGCTCTTCGAGCAGCACCTCATACCTTCCAAGGTCGATCACCTGGTCGTCGATCGTGACCAACCACGGCATCGAGACCGCAACCGAGTCCTCAACCTCGATCTCGGAACCGAGTTCGATCGTGAGCGCGTGCCCCGCTGGGATCGTCGCAGTCAACTCGCGGCCCTGGAGCATCGCCGCGGCGACGCGCCACGCCTGAAACTGGCTGGGGTCGACCTTCGGGAAGTCGGGTACACGAATGACGGTGCCGGTGTGGTCCTGGATTACGTTGAGGACCTCGACGATGCGGCGCACGGCGGACAGCCCGCCAATCTGCTCGCGGTCCCATCCGAAGTCTGTGTGCTCGTCGATGACACCTTGGGTCGGTGCAGCGTGCCGCGAACTGATGCGGATGCGGTTCGACGACTTCAGCTCGGTAAGAAACTGAATGCCAGGCAGGGCGACCCTGACTGGTAGGCCGGTGATGGCGCCACTGCGGATGTGATGTGACTCCGTCTGCTTGACCAGATTCCACCGTTCCTCGAGCTCGAAGACTCCGTTGACTTCGCGGAGCACGGCTCGGATCCCGCCGCCGATGCCTTGGCTCCGCTCGGTACGGTCCACGTCCACGGAAGCGACGACCGCATCGTCCGGGCCGAGGACGTCGAGGTGCAACTCCCTGTTGTCGCCCAGGTCCGCGTCGATCGCTGGGCCGACCCGGACCGTTGCGCTCGTCAGCTCGCCACCGAGACCAGCCGGCGCAGTCAACTCGCCAGTGAAGGCGTCCTCGGCCTGCATCGGCGTCCCGTACTCGAAGAACTCCTGGATCGCTTTCGCAAGCGCCGTGCCGGGCTCGGCCTCGAACCGCCCGTTGATCGTGATCGGCTCGACGTCCACGGACGCGGCGCACCGAGCGATCACGTCGACCGTGATCCACCCTCCGCCGTCACGTCTTCCCCGTGCCGTGTGCAGGACAAGGGCTGGCCGATCGACCGGCGGTGTCGGCAGCGGACCCGCGCCGAACCGGAACTCGAACCGGTAGTGGGGGTCGTGGTCGAGGACGCCGAGCGCGCGCTGGACCCGTTCGGTCACCTCTTGCGTCGACGTTGCGGTCCCGACGTTGTCAAGACCCATCAGAGTCAGCACCTCAGCCTGGGCTTCCCGGATCCGGGCAGCGCCGCCGTTGAGGTAGTAGTCCACAACGTCCGGGAACTTCGCCGCGAGCTGCTCGACGAACGCGAGGCCACGCCACGTCGCAGGCACATCCGAGTCCTTTGCGAGCTCCTGCAGCCACAGTTCAGCTTCCGGAGACGGGTCCCACGGCATCACCAAATGCCACTCCTCGACCCGTAGATCCTCCCACCGCGGATCGGACCGCAGCGTGTCCCACGAGTCCTTCACCGACACCTTCTGGCTCGCGGTGAAACCATCCGTGTAGCGCTTCACCTGGTACACCACGTCGCCGCCGGTCTTGCCGGCGCCGCGGTCCAGGATGTCGACACCACCGTCGCCACGGGACGGCGTGATCCGGGTCGACCCCGGACGCTCACGGTTCACGAACATGGCGACGAGTGCCTCAACCTGGCCGGGCTCCAGACGCGTCCACTCGATCAGCGACATAACACCAGTCTCTCAGCGGCCTGGGACACCAAGGCGACACGCACGGCCGCCGGGCGCGCGAACGGGCTTAGCCTGCCCCGAAGGCCATGTCGATGAACCGTCACGGGTTTCGTGCCGTCTTCATGCGGGCTGCGGCTCCGGGTGGAGGGCAGTGGTTGCAGCGTAGTGAGCGTCTTCTGCCTCGGCCGGGGTGAGCATGCCGATGCTGGAGTGCAGCCGGCGGTGGTTCCACCAGTCGACCCAGGCCATCGTCGCCATCTCGACGTCGGTGATGCTCTTCAACGGCCCTGTCACGAACGGGCCGGGCTTGATGCACTCGTTCTTGAACAGTCCGATGATTGAACCGTCACGGGTTCTCTGCCGCTTCCTTGTGATGAAGGATGGCGAGATGCCCAAGAAGTACGACCCCGAGGTCAAGGCTCGGGCGGTGCGCATGGTGCGCGAGCACGTCAAGGACTACGGGTCGGTGACGGCGGCGTCGGTCGCGGTCGGTGCCCAGCTGGGGATCGCGCGGGAGTCGTTGCGCCGCTGGGTCGCTCAGGCGGAGGTCGATGACGGTGCCCGGCCCGGAGTGACGACCGCGGAGTCCGAGGAGATCCGCCGGCTCAAGGCGGAGAACAAGCGACTGTTGGACGCCAACGCGATTCTGCGGGCGCGTCGTGGCGCACAGGTATGCACGGCGAGATGGCCGTGGGGCGCGCCCTCGAGCAGCTGACGGCGGGCGACCCGCGGTGGCGGGTGCTGCATGGAATCACCGTCGGATCGGGCGGCGCCGACATCGACCACCTGGTCATCGGGCCCACCGGCGTCTACACCGTGAATACGAAGCACCACCCGGGGTCTCGCATGTTCGTGGCCCACGACGCTGTGATGGTCAACGGCCAGAAGTATCCGTACGTCCGGAACTCCCGGCACGAGGCAGCCCGGGCTTCGCGGCTGCTCTCGGGCGCTTGTGGGCGCCACGTCCGGGTGTCCGGTCTCATCGTCCCCGTCGGCCTACGGCGCCTCGACATCAGAGTGCAGCCCCGGGACGTCACCGTCGTCTCGTGGAGGCGCGTGAACAGCTGGCTGACATCCGGCCCCACGGAGCTGGACGTCAGAAGCATCAGCCTCATCTACGCAGCCGCCTGCCGGGCGTCGACATGGCGCAGTTGAGGGCCGGCCGCCCTGTCACATGCTGTCGGGAGCAGCCAAGGCGTAACCGGAGCCATCGTCCCGAGCGCCCGTCCCCGACTCTCCCCGGACCTCAGGCCGCGCGACCGACGATGACGAGGCTGCGACTCTTCTTGCATCTCTGCGATGCTCGCGGCCCCTGGGCCTCCGTGGCAGGGGACCGGAGGTCTCCGTTCCTCACCGGCAGAGGCGTCTCGAGGTGCCGTCTCGAAACCTCGGCGATTCGCCCAGGCTTCGGCGCCGCCTGCCGTAGACTCTCGACATGGTGTCGCTCCCGCCAGGCGTCGGCGACCGCGAGATCTTCGTCGCGGTCGTCGCCCCCGTTGGCGGACCGGTCGAACCAACCCTGGATGTGTTGAGGGCGGCGTTCGAGGCGCAGGGGTACGTGGTCGAGGATGTGCGGATCAGTCGGTTGCTCGACACGTCAGTCCCCACAGAGGCCGACGACGAGACGGTGACTCAGCTCCGTCGCCTGATGAATAAGGGCGACGCCTTCCGCAAGCGCCTCGCCGACGAAGCGGCCTGTGGCTACCTCGCCGCTCAGGCGATCTCGCGCGCCCGTGAGCTCGCGACGGGCGATCGGCGAGTCCACCGACCAAGCCACGTGAACCTAATTCGTAGCCTCAAGACCGCTGCCGAGGTCCGCCTTCTTCGCTCAATCTATGGTGACCGACTTGTCGTGGTGGGAGTGAGCGCCTCAAAGGAGGAGCGACGAGAGGAACTGCGAAGGCAGCTTCGCGCCGACGTTGTACAGGATGTCGAGGCTGAAGCGACCTACCTACTTGAGCGCGATGAGAAGGACGACACGGACCGGTTTGGGCAGCGGGCGAGCGACGCATACCGCCTATCCGACGCCTTCGTAGCCGCCAAGACGGTGATGGAAGCTTCCGTCGTCGAGCGGCTCGTGGGATTGCTCCTGGGCGAACCCTTCCTTACGCCGACCATCGACGAGCAGGCGATGTTCCATGCGTGGGCCGCCAAGTTCCGGTCGTCAGCGGCTGGTCGCCAGGTAGGAGCTGTGATCGTCGACAGCGACGGTGAGATCGTGGTCGCTGGCTGCAACGATGTCCCGAAGCCCGGCGGCGGCCAGTACTGGGAGGGCGACGACACCGACCGGCGGGACTTCCAGTTGCGGTTCGACGCGAACGACCAAGGCAAGCACGGGATGGCCCGTGATGTTCTCCAGCGACTAGCGGAAGCCGGCTGGCTACGGGACGACTTCTCGCAGCTTAGTCCGAATGATCGCGCCTCGACCGCACTGACAGGTGACGGCCCGCTCCGAAAGAGCGAGCTCGACGACCTGATCGAGTACGGACGCATCGTCCATGCCGAGATGGCTGCCTTAATGACCGCTGCACGCAGCGGGCGGGCGGTTCGCGACGGGACTCTCTATACGACGACCTACCCATGCCATGAATGCGCTCGGCTTATCATCGCGGCAGGGATCTCTCGAGTCTGCTTCATTGACCCATACGTCAAGTCTCGAGCGCCCGGTCTTTTCGCGACCATGTGGAATCAGCCTGGCGGTGGGGATGGGGTGCTGGTAGAGCCGTTCGAGGGCATCAGCCCGCGCCTGTTTCCCCGCGTCTTTGAAATGTCGAATCGTTCGAAGAACGTAGAGGGGGCGTACGAGCGGTGGAAGGAGAAGCGGCTTCTGATGGGCGACGAAGAGATCGCGGACTCTGTCCCGGCCCAAGAGGATGCGGCTGGCGCCTACCTCGCTGCTCGACTGGCGGAGACCGAAGCGGCTGCTCGGCCGATCATGAAAAGCGCCGAGGAGAGCGGGGCTCAGTGAGCGACGTCCACTCGTGTCAGACCTCGGGTCGAACATGTGTATCAACCGCAGCGCGGGTGCTGCATCGATGAGAGGATGAGCCGTGGCTACGAGTGTCTCTAGGGACTCAGTCCAGCAGGGCGAGATTGACCCGTTCGGCGAGGGGTGGCTCACTGACCAGCTCGGGAAGGTAGTGACTGAACTTGCGAGCCGGCCAACGACCGAGCGCCCCCAGTTGACGGGCGAGCGCGCCGAGACCATGAGCGGTTCCGCTTGGCTCGCCGTGAGTCGTTGATTCAGGTGTAGGGCACCGTCCCTGGGCCCGTGAGTCTCCACCGCCGGGGTCAGCGCGGGACATCTGACCGTCTCGGTCGGCGAAGACTGAGTCAGCCGAGCTGCGTTAGGCGGACCGGTGGATCCGGATGCCGGATCCGGAGTACAAGGTGCCAGCCGGCGGCGGACGTGTCCCAACCGTCTCCCGGCGCCCAGGCCGGCTCGGCCGTCTGACACCATCCGGACGGAGGCATCATGCCCACTCGGGTCGCGGCACACGGGGCCCGCGGCAAGGGCAGGCGAGGGCGGTTCTCGGGCCGGGTCAGGCGACCCTCGCGCAGCGATGCGTCTTGACCAGTCGTCCGACGCGCCTCCACGGATTCGGAAGAAGCATCTGCTCGAAGAGGTGGGAGTTGACGTCGTAGTAGTCGTAGACGCCGCCGCTGCGGAACCGGACCCGTAACGTGCGCGACAGGGGTTCATAGCCCACGGCGAGGACGTTGGTCGAGGTTGCGGGATACATGGTCATGCGGAGGTCTCCTCTCGTGTTGAGGGTGAGCGGCGGCGGTTAGCGGCACCGGCCGCCAAC
>JAFABT010000030.1 GCA_023425905.1 Actinomycetes bacterium
GTGCTCACCTCTTGCCTCGTGAGCGAGGTGAGCGCCGCGGGCAGGTACGCCGCGGCGTCGCGCGCCGGGACGACGACGGTGAGGGCGGGGCGGGCGGCCATGGCGGGCGGTGCTCGCCGTCAGGCGCCGACGCGGCGCAGCCGCGAGAGCGGGGCGAGCTCGCCGGGGAAGACGCGCTTGACGCCGTCGCCGAGCGCGTCGCCGAGGATGCGGATGTCACGCACGAGGTGCTCGAGGCCGGTCGGCTCGAGCGAGGACGCCTGGTCCGAGCCCCACATCGTGCGGTCGAGCGTGATGTGGCGCTCGACCGCGACGGCGCCGAGGGCGACGGCCGCGAGGGAGATCTGCAGGCCCTTCTCGTGGCCCGAGTAGCCGACGGGGACGTCGTAGCGCTCGGCGAGGGTGCTGATCGTGCGGAGGTTGGCCTCCTCGGGCGGCAGCGGGTACGTCGAGGTCGCGTGCAGCAGGACGAGGCGCTCGGTGCCGAGGATCTCAACGGCCGCGTCGATCTGCTCGAGGGTCGACATGCCCGTCGAGAGGATGATCGGCTTGCCCGTCTCGGCGAGGGCGTGGAGCAGCTCGTGGTCGGTGACGGACGCGGAGGCGACCTTGTGCGTCGGCACTCCGAGGTCCTCGAGGAACTCGACGGACGGCACGTCCCACGGAGAGGCGAACCACTGCAGGCCGCGCTCGGCGGCGTGCGTGGCGACCTTCTCGTACTGCTCGCGGCCGAACTCGACGCGGTAGCGGTACTCGAGGTACGTCATCTCGCCCCAGGGCGTCTGGCGGATCTGGTCGCGCTGGGCGTGCGGCGTCGAGATCTCCGGGGTGCGCTTCTGGAACTTCACGGCTTGGCAGCCGGCGTCGGCGGCAACGTCGATGAGGCGCCGTGCGATGTCGACGTCTCCGTTGTGGTTGAGGCCGATCTCGCCGATGACGTAGACCGGCTGGCCGGCGCCGACGAGCTGGTCGCCGATCGCGACGGGGCGGACCTCGCGGGAGGTCGCCTGGGTGAGGTTCTCGATGGTCATGGTGGTGACGGTAGGGAGCCCGGGCGACGTGGCGGTGTGGCGGGGGTGAGGGGTGGGTGAACAGCGGACGAACCGGGCGCACACAGGACCTAGGCTCGGGCGATGACGTGGTGGGACGTGGCCGTGGCCGAGTGGATGGTGGAGCGCAGAACGGCGGTGGGCGACGTGGTTGCGCACGCATTCATGGCTGTGGGCACGCGTCCCGTCCTCATGGCGGCCGTGGGTCTTCTCGCTCTCGGGGCCGCGGCGCTCGCACGGCAGTTCCGGCTGCTGCTCGCGCTGCCGGTGGCGGCCGTCGGTGCGTCGGTCCTCGGGCGGCTGCTCAAGGCGGTCGTCGACCAGCCGCGTCCGCCCCGAGCGCTTGCGGTCGTCGAGGCGGCGGGCTCCTCGATGCCCTCGAGCGCGGCGATGCTCACAGCGGCGGTCGCAGTCGCCGGCTACATGTGCCTCGACGACCTCGCGCCTCGTGCGCGCAGGCTCGTCGGGGTCGTGCTGGCGATCGGGGTCGCGACGACGGGGTGGAGCGTCGTCTACCTGGGCGCCCACTGGGTGACCGATGTTCTCGTGGGGTGGGTGCTCGGGGCCGCGCTCGGGGTGGGGGTGGGGCTGGTGGCGCGTCGCGTGCCCATCGGGCGCAGGCTGCCGGATGAAGCGGATCGTCCGGGGTAGGGGAGCGGGCCTGCTTCCCTACCCCGGAGAGATCAGGCCGACACTTGATCAGTGTGGGCGTCTCGCCGACGAAGGATGCCGACCAGAATGACGGTGACACCGACGGCCGCGAGAGCGACACCCGTCAGAGCCCAGTAGAGGTCGGCTGTCGTGGCGACGAGGTCGGGGTCGCCACCGGACTCGATGAGCTCGACGCCTTCAGGGGTGTAGAGACTCCGGTACCAGACCAACAGGGCTACCCCGGCGGCCACTGCCGCCGCACCTGCGCCGATGAGGACTCTCCGTGTTGTCACGCTCATGGGTTGCACCTCTTCTCAATCATCTTCGTGTACGACACGTGCGGACGCCAGGTGTCGATGTTCCACGACTCCTTCGCCGGGTCGACGAGGCGCACGACGTCGACGTGGCAGTAGAGCTGATCGCGCATCGAGTTGGTGTTCTCCCGAGTTCCAGCGGTCTTGCTCTTCGTCTCGGTCCACACGGAGTCGCGGAGCCACCAGTACGTGGCGGCTCCCACGGTGAGGTACGCCCCGGCACGGCCCCACTTCGTCGGGTAGACCGCGAGCGTGTAGCCCTTGTAGGCCGACTTGTACGACCACGAGGTCTTCGAGATGAGGTCCTTGCCGAGCCAAGGGTCGGCGGCGATCGGGTAAGCCGCATCCGACCGGGGTTCGACGACCTGGACGAAACTGCCCTCGAGCAACTCGTAATGGGTCGGCTGCTCGATGCCGTTGGCGTCGACGGCCCACGGCGGTGCGACGCCGCCGAGCCACTCACCGTCAGAGTCCAGCAGCTGGAGACCACCATGCTTGAAGACGACGGTCGCACCTGCGGGGAGTCCCAGGTCGTAGGTGAAGCTGTGCGGGGCGTCGGCGTCTTCGATGACGGTCGTGATCCGAACTGATCCGTCGGTGGCCTGCGCCGTCACGTCAACACCTGCGCCAGCGTCCGGGAAGACGACCGTGCCGTCCTGCGTCAGCAGGCCCTCGTCGACGTCGATCTCGTGGGGCAGCGAGAGCGTGATGTCACTCGACGGGCTCCCTTCGGAGATCTCGAGCGCGGTGTTGGCGTCCCGCGGGATGGTGACTGTCGCCTCGGGCATGCTCTCCCCGACGACGAACGCGGTTCGTGTCTCCTCGGGCACCTGGGTGTCGAGCGTGATCGGGGCGACGTCGCTGACGAAGTCGGCAACCGCCTCGACGCCGGTCGAATCGGCTGCGTGGGCAGCAGGGACCAGTGCTGCGACTGCGAGCGTGGTTGTCGCCGCGGTCGCGACGATCGTTCGTATGGCTTTCCTCATGGGTTCCCCTGACAGCGTAGATGGACTGAGTTCTAGTCGGGACGCGGTGAATCTGAACCGCGACGATCCCGGGTTCGTCCGAAAAGTACCAGTAGTCCGCCACGCAAGGGTTCGATCGTGCGAAGGACTGTGGGCGCCGGGGTCACGCGCCCGCTCTTCTGATCCGGAGAGAGATGCATGTGCTGGACGTTCTTCGCAGGGCATCGCGTCCGCTCGGGACGGGGCAGTTGGCCGACCTGGCTGGGGTTGCACGTCCGACAGCTCTGCGGCATCTCGAGCGGCTGCGAGATGCGGGCCTGATCGTCTGGGAGGGGCAGTCCCCCAAGGATCCTCGGGCGGTGTGGCGCCTGACCTGAGCATGGAACGCTACTGCCACATCTACTAGAACGACGATGTTCCAGTAGATGTGGCAGTAGTTCCAGTCAGCGCGTGAGCGTCACCGGGCTGGGCCTGCGTCCCGCGAGCACGAGGTCGGCGAGCTCGCGCACCGCCCCGTCGCCGCCGCGGCGCTCGAGCACGAGCCGTGCCGCCGCGAGCACCTCGGGCCGGGCGTCGGCGACCGCGACGGGCCAGCCGACGAGGTCGAGCGCGGGCAGGTCGTTGACGTCGTTGCCGACGTAGGCGGTGCGGGCCGGGTCGATGCCGCGCTCGGCGAGCCACTCGGTGAGCGCCGTGGCCTTGTCCTGCACGCCCTGGCGGTAGTCGACGCCGAGCTTGATCGCGCGCGCCCGCACGACGGGGTCGGTCTCGGTCGACAGGATGAGGGCGGGCACCCCGGCCCGCCGCAGCATCGCCATGCCGAGGCCGTCGCCGCGATGGACCCGGACGCCCTCGAGCCCCTGGGAGGACACGGTTGCGTGATCGTCGGTGTGGACGCCGTCGAAGTCGGTGACGACCGCGTCGACGTCGAGGGTGCGCGCGGCGGCACGGGCGAGAGCGGGGGAGGACGCCGCGAGGAGGCGGGCGAGCGCGAGGTCCGACGGGGTGTCGATCTCGATCGCGGCGGCGGGGTCGACGACCTCGAGGGCGACCCGGCCGAAGAACCGGTGCCCGACCTCGCGCAGGCCCGCGGTGCGCATGACGTAGAACGCCCCGGTCTCGCGGTAGTGCTGCTCGCGGTCCTGCCGGCGGGGCCGGTGCGCGGCGTCGTGGCCGACGGCGACCGCCTGCCGGCCCACCGCGTCGACGGTCCACATGAAGTCGTGCGTCGGCGCCGCGGCGAGCACGACGTCGGCCTCGCCGGCCAGGACGCGCACGATCGCACGGTCGAGATCCTTGCCGTCGATGAACGGGCTCGTCGCCTGGAGCAGCACCGTCACCTCGGGCTCGATGCCCTCGGCTGCGAGGGCATCGAGCGCGTGCAGGACGGCCGACTCCGAGCTGGCCGTGCCCCCCGAGATCGACGCGGGCCGCTCGACGACGCGGGCGCCGGCCTGCTGAGCGGCGGCCGCGACCTGCTGGTGGTCGGTGGAGACGACGACGAGGTCGACGCTCGGGGCGTCGAGCGCGGCACCGACCGCACGGGCGACGAGCGGGGAGCCGCCGACCGAGCGGAGGTTCTTGAGCGGCACCCCGACGGAGCCGCCACGGGCGGGGACGACGACGAGGGTGCGGGGGGTGAGGGTCTGGTCCACGAGCGTGACGCTAGGTGGGCAGGGCGGCGCGGAGGTTGCGTCAGGGCGAGCCGGGGGTGGCGCGCGGATGAACGGTTGCGCTCGAGCGCGGGGTCACACGGAGGTGTGGCGCACCTCGAGCACGGTGGAGCGGCCGACCGCCCGCAGGACGTGGATCGACCGCCCAGGGATCTCGAGCGCGAGCCAGCGCTCGACGATCGAGCGCTCGACGGCCCGGTCGGTGTCGTCGAGCACGACGAGCGCGCCGTCCGACAGTCGCTCGGCGAAGACCGGGTATGCGGGTTCGCGGGCGTGGTCGCTCGTCGTCACCGGGGGGCCGTCGACGAAGAGCAGGTCGATCTCGCCGACGTCTGCCAGCGCTGTGACGTCGTACCACGGCGACGTCGCGCCGCCCACGGTCGTGGGGACGAGGGGGTGGTCGAGGACGGTGGCGAGCGCGTCGACCTCGTGCATCGCGAGGAACTCTCGGGTCTGCGCGGCGAACACCTCCTCGTGGTCGAGGGAGTAGACGTGGCCGCCCGTCCCTCGGCGCGCGAGCGCGAGTGCCGACCACACCGTCGACCCGCCAGAGCCGCACTCGACGATCGTCCGGACCGACGGGGTGTGGAGGATCGTGTCCGTGAGGAGGGAGATCGTGGGGACCGTAGCCGCCCAGCCGCCGAGCGACGGCATGGGCCGGTCGACGGTGACGAGCTGGCGGTGGAGGCGCTCGAGCTCGACGACCGTACTCGGCGTCGCCTCGAAGCCCGTCGCGAGCGTGAACGTCCTGCGGTAGGTCTTGTCGGCCAGGGAGTCCTTCTTCGTGAGGCTGGCGAGGCGCTTGGTGACGTCACCCCGCACGGTGTCGCCGAGTGCGGCGACACCCACCCCGGTCCGTCGGGCCTCGCTCATCGCCTCGTGCTGGAGCCACGCGTTCTCGGTCACCTGGCGCTGGACCAGGTCGGACCGGTGGGCGAGGCGCTTCTCGGCGCCGTCCAGCGCGGTGCGGAGCGGCTGCGTGACCCGGCTCGGTACGTCGCGGGCGACCATGACGGCGTCCCCGGCTTTGCGCGCCGCGGTTCGAGCCTCGCGGACGCCGCGTCGCTGCAGGCCGTGGAGAGCACGGCTCGACGCCATCGAGGCGAGCGCGAGCCCAGCGAGCCCGAGACCGAGCGCGCCCGTCGTGAGCCGCTCGAGATCGACGACCGCGCCGACTGCGGCGACGAGCCCGGCGAGCGCGGCACCCAGGTAGCCGAACCGACGGATCGCGGACCAGGGCATGGGGCACTCCGTGCGTGAGGAACGGCCGCGTCCAGGGGGATCTGGCCGAGTGAGCGGGTGAGGACGAGAGAAGACTAGGTGACCGGGCGCCCGCGCAGGCGCCGAAGGAGGGCGCGCGCGAGGTCCTTCACCGAACGTCCAACTCCGCGGGCCGAGCCGCGGACGCTCGTCCGGTCGTACGTCGCGCGGCGCAGGCGCTTCTCGAGCGAGCGGATGGTCTTGCGCTGGGCGGCCTCGCGGGCACGGACAGCCTTGAGCTGGGCGCGTAGAGCGGACGCAGCCTTCGGGTCGAGAGACCCGTCGCGCGGCCAGATCAGGATCTCGGGGAGGGTCGAGGCGCGGAGGTCGACCGCTCCGTGCTCGGTAGCGTCGAGCCACCACGTCCCCCACACGGTGTCGACGCCCACCGCGAGGTCCTTGCCCAGACCATGCCTTCGTGCCCGGGAGACGGCGGCGGTCCGCCAAAGAGAGAGGTGCTCCGGACCTCCGCCGGGCGCCGGGGCGCGGACCACCCCAACCTTGCGGCTCTCGAGCGTTCGCACGAGGGTGGCAAGCGTCGTGCGTCCGAGACCAGCCGTCACGGGGACCTCAAGGAGATACGGTGACGGGAACGCGTCTATCGGCGCTTCCTCGACGAGTCGCACGCGAGGCTCGCTGCGCAGCCACTCCCGCAGCAGGAACAGCTCGGTCGCAGGGTCGTCGAGGACCCTGCGACGCCGGTCGTGCAGCGTCGACCACGGTCCGACGACGTCGACCTGGACGTCTTCGTAGGAACCCGTGAGCAGGCGATCCACGGCGCTCCGGCCGAGAGCGGCGGTCTCCGTGTCGACGGTGACGACCGCGCGCACCGCGGGGACGTCCCACACGCGTCCGGTCGTCGTGCGACGGTTGGCGATGAGCGGCGCGCGCTGGG
>JAFABT010000285.1 GCA_023425905.1 Actinomycetes bacterium
GTCACCGATGTGTCGCTCGGCGGCGTGCCCGCCGGGGTGTACTCCGTCGTCGTCCAGGCTGATGCGCCGATCCTGTCCGGCGGGTCCTACACCCGGCGCGGCACGGCCCCGGCCGGGGAGGGCGAGGCGCCCGTCGAGCGGGCATGGGTCGCCGCAACCGCGCTCACCCCGCTCGGCGACGGCCTGCCCGTCCCCGGCGTGACGAGCGCCCTCGTCACGCTCACCGCGCCGGGGGAGGCCGCCACCGGCACGCTGCGCGCCTACGGGACCGACGGCGCGCTGCTGCGGGAGCGCCCGGTCGAGGTCCCAGCAGGATCGACGACGACGATTCCGGTCGCCGACCTCGGCGGCGGGACGCGGGTCGCGTCGCTCGACCTCACACCGGCGACGGGAGAGCTCGCCTGGGCGCTCGTCATGCGCCACACGCTGCCGGGCGGCGAGGGGATCTCCGTGCTCACGCCTGCGGCCGAGCCCGCTCAGGTCGCCCACGTCGAGGTGACGCGGAGCGGACGGCTCGGCCTGCCCTGACGCCCGCTGCCCTGACGCCCGCTGGCATGGTGCTCGCTCCCCGGGGCGCGCTCCTCCCGGTCAGCCGGCCTCACCCGTCGGGATCGATGTCCTCCGGCGAGCGGCCCAGCAGGTGAGCGACCTGCTCGACGACGACCTCGCGGACGAGATCAGCGAGGTCGCCGCGGTCGAGCGAGCGCGTCTCGACGGGGCGACGGTAGATGACGATGCGCGAAGGCAGCCCCGCGTCCGGCGGGAAGCACCGGCCCAGCGGCACCCCGCCCCGCTCCCACGGTGCTGGCGCGGACGGGGGCACGTCCTCGACCGCGAACTCCGTGCCGTCGAGCTCGCGGCCCCACCGGCGTTCGAGGCGCTCGACCGCGTCGAGCACGAGGTCGTCGAACACCTCCGCCCGGGTGCGGTGGGCTGGAAGCGCCGCCGGGATGAGCGGACCTCGCATGCCGCGCCCCCGGCGGTCACGACGGCGCGTCGGCGCAGGCTCGGGGCGCGAGGACATGGTGCCAGCCTAAGCCGTGGCTCACGGGCCGTGGCTCACCGGATAATCGCCATGGAGAGGGTACGGTGAGCGCGTGAGACCCGCCCGCCAGTGCTCCCGGACCGCCTGCGTCCGCGCCGCCGTCGCGACCCTCACGTACGTCTACTCGGACTCGACGGCCGTCCTTGGGCCGCTCGCGGGCGGTGCGGAGCCGCACTCCTACGACCTGTGCGCTGCGCACGCCGAGCGTCTCACCGCCCCGCGCGGATGGGAGGTCGTCCGACTCATGACGGAGTACGTCGAGGCGGGCCCGTCGCCCGACGACCTCGTCGCGCTCGCCGACGCCGTGCGCGAGGCCGGCCGCCACCGCGCGGAGCCCGCGGTCGTCGCCGTCACGTCAGCAGGCACAGGTGACGCCGACCCTGCGCTCCCGGGAACCCGACGCGGTCACCTCCGGGTGCTGCGCGGCGAGTCGGACTGAGCCGTGGCCGGCACCCCCCGAGCTCCACGTGGACGCGGCCGCGCCGCGGCGCGACCGCCCGAGCCGCTCGGGTCCTTCCTGGGACCAGGCGGGACCCCCTACGTCGCATCGTGCGACGCGTGCGACGGCACAGACCTCACCCGGTTCAGGATCACCCTCGCCGATGGCACCGACGTCGAGTTCGTCTCCTGCCAGCGGTGCGAGCAGCGTGCCTGGGTGACGGCCGACGGCGAGCGGCTCACGCTCGACGACGTGAGCGCCCGCTCGGCCAAACCCTGACCCGACCTGCGCATCTCGCCCGTGTCGCTACCCTGGACCGGTGACTGCCGACACGTCTTCTGACCAGCGTCCCGATCATGCCCCCCGGGTCGACCTCTCAGCCCTCATCAAGGCTTACGACGTGCGGGGCACGTACCCCGACCAGCTCGACGCAACGGTCGCCCGCGCGATCGGCGCCGCGTTCGCCGACGTCGTCGTCGTCCCCGAGGCCCCCGCTGGCGCGCGGCCCCAGGCGGTCCTCGCCCACGACATGCGGCCATCCGGGCCCGAGCTCGTCGCCGCCTTCGCGGCAGGGCTCGCAGATCGTGGCGTCGACGCCGTGCTCACCGGCCTCGCGTCGACCGACGGCCTCTACTTCGACTCGGGCTCACGTGGCATCCCGGGCGCGATGTTCACCGCGAGCCACAACCCGGCGGAGTACAACGGGATCAAGCTGTGCCGCGCGGGTGCCCGTCCCGTCGGGCAGGACTCGGGCCTGAGCGACATCCGTGACCTCGCCGGGACGTACCTCGCGTCCGGCGTCCCCGCCGTCGCGGAGGACGAGCGCGGCACGACGAGCGAGTCGTCGACGCTCGGCCACTACGCCGAGTACCTGCGCGGCCTCGTCGACCTGTCCGGGATCCGGCCGCTCAAGGTCGTCGTCGACGCGGGCAACGGCATGGGCGGGTACACGGTGCCCGCCGTGCTCGGGACGCAGGCAGGGATGGCGGCGCTCCCGCTCGACGTCGTCCCGCTCTACTTCGAGCTCGACGGCACCTTCCCCAACCACGAGGCCAACCCGCTCGAGCCAGCCAACCTCGTCGACCTCCAGGCCGCGGTCGTCGCCCACGGGGCCGACCTCGGGCTCGCCTTCGACGGTGACGCGGACCGCTGCTTCGTCATCGACGAGCGCGGCGGCGCCGTGAGCCCGTCCGCGATCACCGCGCTCGTGGGCCTGCGCGAGATCGCCCGGGAACAGGCCGCGGGCCGCACGCCGACGGTCATCCACAACCTCATCACGTCCCGCGTCGTGCCGGACCTCGTCCAGGCAGCGGGCGCGCGTGCCGTGCGCACCCGGGTGGGCCATTCGTTCATCAAGGCGCAGATGGCCGAGCACGACGCGATCTTCGGCGGCGAGCACTCCGCGCACTACTACTTCCGCGACTTCTTCTTCGCGGACACCGGAATGCTCGCCGCGATGCACGTCCTCGCGGCGCTCGGCGAGACCCCGCACGGCACGACGCTGTCCGACCTCGCGGAGATCTACCAGCCCTACGTCGCCTCGGGCGAGATCAACTCGCGCGTCGCCGACGTCCCCGCGGCCCGCGCCCGCGTCGTCGAGGCGTACGTCACCCAGCAGGGCGGCGGACCCGTCGACGTCGACGAGATGGACGGGCTCACCGTGAGCCACTGGGACGGACAGCCCCGGTGGTGGTTCAATCTCCGTGCCTCGAACACCGAGCCGCTGCTGCGGCTCAACGTCGAGGCCGCGGACGAGGACATCATGATCAAGGTCCGCGACGACGTCCTCGCGCTCGTGCGTGAGCACGGCACCGCGGACGAGGCCGGCGACGGCGAGACGGGAGACCAGCTGTGAGCGCACTCGACGAGTCCTTCGAGCCGTGGCTGCGCGAGGCGCTGCGCTGCCCGCGCACGGGCACGCCGCTCGAGGAGGGCACGAGCCCGTCCGGCGAGCCCGAACTCCGCTCCACCGGACCTGGTGAGCGCTACGCCTACCCCGTCACGGACGGCATCCCCGTCCTCCTGGCCGACGAGGCCCGTCGGCTCAACTGAGGAGAAGCATGTCCGCCTCTGGTGGAACCAAGGCGATCATCGCCGCGCTCAGCGCGAACGCCGGGATCGCCGTCACGAAGTTCGTCGCGTGGGGCCTGACGGGATCGAGCTCGATGCTCGCCGAGGGCGTCCACTCGATCGCCGACGCGTCGAACCAGGTGCTCCTGCTCGTCGGCGGCAAGCGGGCACGCCGCGAGGCAGACCCGGCTCACCCCTTCGGCTACGGCCGTGAGCGGTACCTGTACGCGTTCATCGTCGCGATCGTGCTGTTCTCGGTCGGCGGGCTCTTCGCGCTCTACGAGGCCTACGAGAAGTGGGCGCACCCGCACGGCATCGAAGGCCGGTGGTGGTGGGTTCCGCTCGCGGTTCTCGTCGTCGCGATCGTCATGGAGGCGTTCTCGCTCCGTACGGCGATCGTCGAGTCGAACCTTGTCCGCGGGACGCAGTCGTGGTGGGCGTTCATCCGCGGCGCGAAGGCCCCGGAGCTGCCCGTCATCCTGCTCGAGGACATCGGTGCGCTCGTCGGGCTCGTCCTCGCGCTCGGAGGCGTGAGCGCGACGCTGATCACCGGTGACGGCCGGTGGGACGCGGTGGGCACGGCGTCGATCGGAGTCCTGCTCGTCGTCATCGCGGTCATCCTCGCGATCGAGACGCGCTCGCTGCTGCTGGGCGAGTCGGCGACGAAGGAGCACATCCGGGCGATCGAGGACGCGCTCGTCGGTGACGGGATCGTCTCGGTCATCCACCTCCGCACCCTGCACACCGGCCCGGACGATCTGCTCGTCGCGGCCAAGATCGAGGTCGCTGCGGTCTCGTCGGCAGCCGAGGTCGCCGAGGCGATCAATGCTGCTGAGGCGCGTGTGCGCACCGCGGTTCCGCTCGCGACGCGGATCTACCTCGAGCCCGACCTGCGCCGTTCGGTCGCGACCGACTGATCGCCTGCGTGGCGCGCCAGCGCCGCGCAGGTCCCGCGTGTTCGGCGACGGGTCCCGTGTGTTCGGTCAGGTGGGGTCGGCGATCGCGTGCGGGAGACGGTGGAGGACGAGGGCCTCGGAGTCACGCAGGGCGCTCGACCGCACGGCCGCGGCGTACTCCCGGTCCCGGCGCTCGGCGAGGACCGCCGCGAGGTAGTCCTCCGGATGCGTGCCCGGCGGGGGCGGCGGCGCGACGTGGCGCGAGAGCTCGTTCGCGAGGCTCGTCCCCATGGCCACCCGCGACCCGACGTGCAGGCCCGCCGCGCGCGCGAGGAACTGCCGGCACGCGAGCGCGAGCCCGTCGGGCAGGCGACGCATGTCGGCCGTGCGCGCCCAGCCGACGAGGTGGGGCGGCATGACGA
>JAFABT010000099.1 GCA_023425905.1 Actinomycetes bacterium
CTCCATGACCGTGGCGATCTGGGCGAGCACCGGCGCGACGTCGAGGCCGCCCTCCGTGCCGTCCTTCTCGATGGCCCCGAGGATGGCGCGCACGGAGTCGACCATCGCGAGCAGCGCGTCAGCCGTCGGCACGTCCATCGTGCGTCGCCCGTCGCGCAGCTCGACGAGGAGGTTCTCACCGGCGTGGGTGACCTTCTCGAGGATGCTGAACGCGAGGAAACCGCTCGTGCCCTTGATCGTGTGGATCGTGCGGAAGATGCTGCTCAGCAGGTCGCGCGAGTCCGGCGAGGACTCGAGCGCGACCAGGTCGGAGTCGAGCTGGTCGAGGTTCTCATGACTCTCGACGAGGAACTCGTGGACGATCTCGTCCAAGTCATCCATGACGTCCTCCAGCACCACGGCGACGGTTCCTCCATCGCTCTGCTGACGGCTGATCGGCCGGATCCCCGCGGATGTGAGGGACCGACCCGACGGGTTCCGCGCCCCTCGCGCGCCACGGAGCGCACCGACCGGGACTTTCGTGACTGCACGGGACGCATCGGTGCGGCATGCTCGACGCTGGTGCCTCGTCGGACGCGGGGCGCAGCCCGCGAGCCGCAGCGACCCACAGGAGCACGATCATGGCCGCACCCACCGCCTCGTCCCGCCCTCGGGGGTCCGTCCTGCGCCGCAAGCCGGTCGAGGCGTTCTTCACGGACACGAAGGACCCGAAGCGTCGGCTCAAGCGGACCCTTGGGACGTGGGACCTCGCCGTCATGGGGGTCGCCGTCGCGATCGGCGCGGGCATCTTCTCCGTCGGGGCCAAGGCAGCCGCCCGGAACGCCGGGCCGGCCGTCATCGTCTCGTTCCTCATCGCCGCGGTCGTGTGCGGCCTCGCGATCATGTGCTACGCCGAGTTCGCCTCGACGATCCCCGTCGCGGGCTCCGCGTACACGTACTCCTACGCGACGATGGGCGAGGGCATCGCGTGGTTCATCGGGTGGGACCTCATCCTCGAGATGCTGCTCGCGGGGGCGGTCATCGCGAAATACTGGGGGGTCTACCTCGGCGACGTGTTCACGTCGTTCGGCCTCGACATGTCGACGTCGAGCACGCTCGGGACGGTCCACGTCGACTGGGCCCCCATCGCGATCGTCGCTGCCTTCACCGTGCTGCTCGTCCTGGGCACCCGCCTCTCGAGCCGGGTCAACGCGGTCTTCACGATCCTCAAGGTCGCGATCACGCTCTTCGTCGTCGTCGTCGGGTTCTTCTACGTGAAGGCGGCGAACTACTCGCCGTTCGTCCCGCCGTCGCAGCCGGCACCGCCCCAGGCCGAGCTCGACCAGCCGTTCTTCGCGTTCCTCACCGGGATGACGCCGACGACGTACGGCATCGTCGGCGTGCTGTCGGGCGCCGCGCTCGTGTTCTTCGCGTTCATCGGCTTCGACGTCGTCGCGACGACGGCCGAGGAGACGAAGGACCCGCAGCGCACCATGCCGCGCGGCATCCTCATCGGGCTCGGCATCGTCACCGTGCTCTACGTCCTCGTGACGATCGTCATCACCGGGATGGTGCCGTACACCGAGCTGGCCGCCCAGGAGGCGCCGTCCCTCACCTCGGCGTTCCTCCTCGTCGGGGCGGACTGGGCCGGGCAGATCATCTCGATCGGCATCCTGCTCGGGCTCACGTCCGTGCTCCTCGTGCTGCTCCTCGGGCTCACCCGCGTCGTGTTCGCCCTGAGCCGCGACGGGCTGCTGCCGCGCGGGCTGTCGCGGACGGGGTCACGCGGCACGCCCGTCGCGCTGCAGATCGGCGCGGGCGTCGTCGTCGCGGTCCTCGCCGGCGTGCTCGACGTGTCGAGCCTCGAGGAGATGGTGAACATCGGCACGCTCTCGGCCTTCGTGCTCGTGAGCTTCGGCGTCGTCGTGCTGCGCCGCACGCGTCCTGACCTCAAGCGCGGCTTCCGTGTGCCGTGGGCGCCCGCGCTGCCGATCATCTCGGGCGTCGTGTGCATCGCCCTCATGTTCAACCTGCCGACGCTCACCTGGATCCGGTTCGGCGTGTGGCTCGTCATCGGGGCGGTGCTCTACTTCGCGTACGGGTTCTGGAACTCCCGCCTGCGCCACGGCGAGATCGTCTCGACCGAGGTCGACCTGGACGCCCCCGCTGGTCACTGACATGGCGGTCGGCCGCGCTCCGGACCCGCTCGCCCGGCGGACGCAGACGACGAGCATCGCCATGATGCTCGTCGGCGTGGGCGTCGCCGGGTGGCGGCTGGAGTCGCTCGGGCGCGTGCGGCCCGACGGCACCGAGACCGTCCCGGTGTGGTCCGTCGCGCTCCTGCTCGGAGTGTGGGCGGCGGTCGTGCTCGGGCTGCACGTCCTCGCCCGCCACCCGGAGATCTACAACTACCCCGTGCCCGTCACGGAGGAGAGCGCGCCACGGCTGTACGAGCTGGGCGTGCGGCTCGTCGCCGGGATCTCCGCGGCGACGTCGCTCCTGCTGCTCGGCATCCTTCTCGGGATGACGGAGGCGGTGACCACGGACACGACGGAGCTGATCGTCGGCGTGGGCGTCGCCGTCCAGGTGGGCCTCGTGGTCGTCACGATCGCGCGCATGCTCGCCGCGGAGCGCCCAGCCAAGCCCGGCCCGCCCGAGCCGGCCCGGCGCCCCTAACCCCGCCCCGCGCCCGGAGGCGCGCCCCACGCCCCCGACCGCGAGCGCGCTGCCATGTGCCGAACCCGCCAGTCTCAACCAGCTCGCTCAGCACAGAACAGCGGCCTCGGTGGCCCGCGGGCCCGGCCGCACCACCCCCTCCGGGATGTGAGCGCTTGGCGCAGAGGGCCGGCCGCGCCCGGCGAACCGGCTGGCCTGTGCCGAACCCGCTGGTCTCAACCAGCTCGCTCAGCACAGAACAGCGGCCTCGGCGGCCAGCTAGGCACCGCCGCCCGGATCCGACGCCAGGGCACTTCGGTTAGAGGCGGGTGAACTGGTCCCAGCGGAGTGCGAGGAGGTCCGCGTCTGGGCGGTCGCGGGGGCGCGCCGGGAGGTTGATCGTGCGGCCGTGCATCTCCTGGATGCCGTGCTTGAGCATGGGGCCGTCGATCTCCGCGAGCAGCTCGGCGTTCACCGCGACGCGATGGTCCGGGCTGACCCCGAGCATGTTCTGGTCGTAGGCCGCGTGGTGGATCTTGCACAGCGCGAGACCGTTCGACGTCGTCGGAACCCCGCGGGGGTCGGAGTCCGCGACGATGTGCGCCGCGTCGAGCAGCGACCCGTGCCGGAGCGAGCAGATCGCGCAGCGGGTCTCGTAGGCGACGAGCACCCTCGTGCGGAACGCCGGCTGGTGCAGCCGCTGCCGGGCGAGCCGCCGCGCATACGCCCGCTGCGGCTCCGCGAGATCGCGAAGGTCGCCCATGTAGCGAAACGACTCGTCGAGCGCGATGACGAACATCCGGTCCTCGGGCCGGTCGTCGACGACGTACACCGGAGCGACCGGCGTGTAGATGTTCGCGACCTCCTTGCGGAACAGCAGCAACGGCATTCCCGTGCGCAGCGCCTCGCGGAGCTTGACGTTGTCGCCGCTGAACGGGTCTCCGTCGCGATAGGCGTAGTGGAGCAACCCGTCGTCGCTCTCCGCGTCGTCGTACGGACCCGACGCCGACGCGACGATCGCGAGCGTCGAGGAGAACGCCCGCGGGTTGCGGATGCCACGCGAGAAGTCGATGACCGGGAGCTTGATGCCGTCGATCACATGCTCGAGCAGCTCCTGCCGACGCAGGAACCCGCCGTTGGCCGCAGCGCGCTCCTGCACCCACTCGATGATGCGCATCCGCAACGCGGCCTCGACGACGCTGTCCATGCCGGCAGCTCACCAGGTGCGCCGGCCCGTGGCAAGGGGCCACGAGAGCGACATGTGAGGCGACTCCTCGGCGGCAGCGTGGCCCGAGCCGGCCGAAAGCTCGATGGGACAGCTCGAGTCACTCATCGCCACGTGGACGGACTCGGAGGCGTCACTTCAGAGCCGAGCGGTATATCTGCTTGGCAACATCCTGCTGCTTGCGCCGCTCGCCGTCCTCGTCCGGTTCAGCGGCTCGACTCTCGGCGTCGTGAAACTCGTCATCCTGTGTGCTTGCATCTCGATCCTCATCGAGGGCGCCCAATGGTTGTGGATCGACGGGCGCGCAGGAGACATCGATGACGCCCTCCTCAACACCGTGGGCGCACTGTCGGTGTGGCTCGCACTCGGCCCGCTCATCACATGGCTCTCCGCGGGCCGCGACTGGCAGAGAGGCGCCCCTGGCCCAGAGGAGGCCATCGCGACCGCAGTCGGTCCAGGCGCGCCTAGGAACTAGCTCACATCGGCCAGTACACGAGTCCTCGACGTCGATGAGGCACCCCCGCGGGCCCCCCGGCGTCGCGCAGGAGGAGGGTCTCCACGCGGTGCGGGATCTACAAGGCGTTGATGCGTTCGTCGCGCCGTCGTCGTGCGGACTCGTCCGCCGGTATGTCGAGCGTGTACCCGAGCTGCCGCAACGCGTCGGCCGCCACCTCGGGATCGTCCCGGACTGCCGCGCGGAGTTGCTTCTCGCGCCAGCGAGAGCGGCCCTCACGGATCGCGGCCTCCCAGTCGGGGCGCGTCGCGAGGCCGAACTCTCGCAC
>JAFABT010000143.1 GCA_023425905.1 Actinomycetes bacterium
CCTGCGGTGCCCGAGTGGATGTAGGCGGAGACGACCGTGAGCGTCGACCCATCCGCGAGCGCGAGGTCGGCCTCGACCCAGCGCCCGGTGTCGACCGGGATCGTCCCGTCGCCCAGGCCGATGCGGATCGCCTGCATGGGCAGCCGGGAGGCGATCGCGACGCCGGCGCGGCCCTTGATCTCGCACGCCTGATGGGCGAGGTCCCACTCGGAGGTCGGCAGGAAGTCCGACACGAGCTCGTCGGGGGCGCGAACCTCCTGCAGCAGCAGGACGTCGGGCTGGCGGGCGGCGACCCACTCCCCCATGCCCTTGCGGAACGCGGCACGGATGCCGTTGACGTTGACGGTGGCGACGGTGATCACGCGGTGAGCCTACCGAGTGCCACCGACACCCCGACTGCTGGCTTGAGACGGCCGGAAGGGCCCGGGGCGACGCCCCGAGCCCTTCCGGTCATGCTGCGCGAGGCGGCTAGCGCACCCGCACCTTGTAGGTCTTCTTCGCCGACTCGACGAGCCCTGAGCCGGAGTAGGTGACCGTCACCGTGTGCGTGCCGCGCTTGAGCCGCGGCAGGGTCATGGTCGCGCGGCCCTTCTTGATCGTCACCGCGCGCAGCTTCTTGCCGTCGACGCGGACGGTGACCTTCCCCGTCGGCGTGAGGTCCTGGGAAGTGACCCGGACCGCGAGCGCCTTGCCCTTCTTCGTGAGCGCCGCCGCGATCGAGGACTGGGCCTTCCGCACGGTGAGCGTCGCCTTCTTCGACGATCCCGCCTTCGTGGTCGCCGAGCCCAGGTAGTGGGCGGTGAGGGCGTGCTTGCCCGGCTTGAGCAGCGGCAGCCGGACCGCGGCCTTGCCCGTGCGACCTGCGACGACGAGGGTCGCGGTCGCGAGGACCTTGCGCCCCTCCCGGATCTCGACCCGGCCCGACGGTGCCGCCGTCGCCCCGACGACCGTCACGTTCACCGAGCCGCGGCTCGGGTACGTGACGGACTTCTTCGCGAGCGACGCAGTCACGGTCACGGCCGACTTCTTCACCGGCTTCGAGGTGACCTTCACCATGGATGCGGGCGACTGCGAGCCCTCGAAGCGTGCCGGGTCAGACGGCGTGAAGACCGCCCGGATCGCGTACGTTCCCGCCGCAAGCCGCACCGTCGTCGTCGCCGTGCCCGCGGAGACCGGCGTGCGACCGAGGACCGTCGCCCCGGACCGGAACTCGACCGTCCCCGCCGCCTCGACAGGCGAGACCTTCGCCGTGAGGGTGAGCGGCTCCCCGGCGTGACGGCTGCCGGTCACGGCGAGCGTCGTCGTCGTCGGGACCTGGACGACCGTCCCGGCCTCGACCGAGATCGGCAGCGTGACCGTCGTGCCGGACGGCGCCGCCACGAGGCGCAGCGACGTCGCACCGGCTGCGGCCGCCGGAACCTCCCCGGCGACCTCGGCGGCCCCGCCGGTGACGCCCCACTCGCCGAGGACGACCCCGGCTTCGGGCAGGCCCTCGCCGAAGAACGTCCCGGTGAGCGTCGTGTTCTGCGGCGCCCCGAGGCTCGTGAGGTCGAGATCGGCGACGCGGAACGCGAGCTCGTCGCCCGCCTCCACCGACGTCGGTGCGCCCTCGACCGCGACCGCCCGACGGGCGAACGACGGCGACAGCGGGTTGGTGTTCTGCAGGTACGCGACCCACGCGTCTCGGTCGATGAGCCCCGAGTCGCGGGTGTCCGACCCCTCTGCGAAGACCCGGAAGTTGTCCCCGCCCTGAGCGAGGAACGAGAACGTCGCGACCCGGTACTCGGCGGCCTCGTCGAGCGGCTGCCCGTCGATCGTCACCGACGTGATCCGGTCGCCCCGCGCACGCGTCTCGTCGTACGTGTACGTGACGTTGTCGGACAGCCCGAGCTGGAGGTACGTGCGGGAGGGCACGTTGCCGTCGGCGTCGGTCTGCCACTGCTGCTCGAGCAGCGTCGTGAGCTGCGCGCCCGTGAGCGTCGTCGACCAGAGGTTGTTGACGAAGGGCAGGACGGCGTTCGCCTCTGCGAACGTCACCTCGCCCGCGCTCTCGGCACCCGATGGGGCGTAGAACAGCTCCGCCCGCAGCCCGCCGGGGTTGACGACGCCGATCGTGGCGCCACCTCGCTCGGGTGCTGCGAGGGTGTCGCGCAGCGAGTTGGCGACGACGTTGCCGAGCGTCGACTCCGAGCCGCGGTCGTCGCGGCCCTTCGTCACGTCCGGCACCGTGTAGCCGTCCGGGCCCCACGTGCCGCCCGTGTAGGCGGTCGTCACGTCGGCGGTGACCGAGCCGACGACTCGGCCGCCGATGACCGCGGCCTCCGCGAGCGCCGCGTCGACGATCGACTTGACCTCGGCGACGCGCGGGTAGGCCGCGGCGAGCGACACCTCGGGCGCCGTCGTGCGGGCGACGTTGCGCGCGGCCGACGAGACGACCTCGTGCGTCGTCGCGTCGAGCGTGAGCAGGACGTGGCCGAGGTTCTCGCCGTAGCTGCCCGTCTGGACGACGGGCCGGGTGCGGTCGGTGCCGGGGACCGGCGCCTGCCACGCGTACAGCTTGTGCGTGTGACCCGTGAAGATCACATCGACCTCGGGCGAGGTGCCCGTGACGATCTCGGCGAACGCACCGCCGTCGGCGACCTCCTCCTCGAGCGAGGAGCCGTCGGGAGTCCCGGACCCTGCACCCTCGTGGTACTCGGCGACGAGGACGTCGGCCTCACCGTTGGCCTCGTCACCGTCCGTGAGCAGACCCGCGACGCGGTTGACCGCCTCGACGGGGTCGCCGAACTCGAGCATGGCGATCCCGCCCGGGGTGACGAGCGTCGGGGTCTCCTGCGTGACCGCGCCGATGACGCCGACCGTCACGCCGGAGGGCGTCTCCACGAGCTCGAACTCGGGCAGCGCGGGATCGGTCGTCCCGGCCCGGTAGACGTTCGCACCGAGGTAGGGGAAGTCAGCACGATCGGCCACGCGGCCGACGAGGTCGTCGTACCCCTTGTCGAACTCGTGGTTGCCGACGCCGGACGCGGCGAGCTCGAGCGCGTCGAGCACGTCGAGCGTCGGCTCGTCGTCCTGCGAGGCGGACGCGAACAGGCTCGCGCCGATGTTGTCGCCGTTCGAGAGGAAGACCGACGCGTCGGGCAGGGCGGCGCGGACGCGCTCGACCGTGCCCGCGACCTTCGTCGTGTTCGTGTCGATGCGGCCGTGGAAGTCGTTGACGTTGAGCAGCGAGAGCAGCTCGGTGTCGGTCCCGGCCGGGGTCCCGGCGCCGAACGCGACGACGACGGGGTCGTGGTCGGAGGACCGGTACGGGGTCTCGTCCCAGAACAGGGTGCCGTGGTAGTTGTGCCGGCTGTACTCGAGCGCGATCGACTCCGGGGCGTTGATCTCCCAGACGTCGGCGCCGGTCACCCGCTGGGCGAAGGACGCGTTGAGGAGGACGTGGTCGAGCGAGCCCGCGAGCCCCTGGTAGGAGTACGTGTACTCGTCCGCGGCGTGCTCCCGCACGGCGTTGACGTAGCCCGCGTCGTAGAGCAGCTCGAGCGGGTCCTCCCGCGTGTAGGAGTTGAAGTCGCCGAGCAGCGCGACGTCCTCGAGCGGGATGCCGAGGGCGTTCTGCTCCGTGACGACCTTGCCGACCCAGTCGCGCAGCGCGGTGGCCTGCGCGACGCGGGACGCGTTCGAGGTGCCCTGCCCGTCGCCCTGGTCCGCGTCACCGGGCAGCGGCCCTGCCGAGCCCTTGGACTTGAAGTGGTTGACGAC
>JAFABT010000190.1 GCA_023425905.1 Actinomycetes bacterium
GGACGTCACCCCTCCGTCGTCGTCGACCTGTCGGCGTCAGAGCGTCGTCGACCTCACTGGACGAGCTCGACCTCGCGCTCGAGCGCGCCCTCCTGATCGACCTTGGCCGCGCGCAGGCGGGAGGCGATGACGGCGCCGAAGGCGATGAGCGCCGCGACCGTCGCGATCGTGAGCCGCACCGCATGGTTCGCACCGTCGCCGACGCTCACCGCGACGATCGCCGGGGCGATGAGCAGCGCGACGAGGTTCATCACCTTGATGAGCGGGTTGATCGCCGGGCCCGCGGTGTCCTTGAACGGGTCGCCTACGGTGTCGCCGATGACGACGGCCTCGTGCGCCGGAGAGTTCTTCCCGCCGTAGCGGCCGTCCTCGATGATCTTCTTCGCGTTGTCCCACGTGCCGCCGGAGTTCGCGAGGAACACGGCCATGAGCACACCCGTCGCGATCGCGCCGGCGAGGAAGCCCGCGAGCGGCCCGACACCCAGACCGAACCCGACCGCGATCGGCGCGAAGGCGGCGAGCAGGCCCGGGGTCGCGAGCTCGCGCAGCGAGTCGCGCGTGCAGATGTCGACGACGCGACCGTACTCGGGCCGGGTCTCGCCCGTCATGATCCCCGGGTGGTCGCGGAACTGGCGGCGTACCTCGAAGACGATCGCGCCCGCCGCCCGGGTGACCGCGTCGATCGCGAGACCCGAGAACAGGAAGACGGTCGCCCCGCCGAGGATGACGCCGACGAGGGTGACCGGCGAGATGATCGAGTACGAGGTCATCGCGACGGCGAGGTCGCCGCCGAGCGGGCCCGTGACCTTCCCGACGGCGGTCGCGACCGCGTCGGCGTACGAGCCGAACAGGGCGGTCGCGGCGAGCACGGCGGTCGCGATCGCGATGCCCTTCGTCACGGCCTTCGTCGTGTTGCCCGCGGCGTCGAGCTCGGTGAGGATCTGCGCCCCCTCCTCCGAGACGTCGCCCGACATCTCCGCGATGCCCTGCGCGTTGTCGCTCACCGGGCCGAAGGTGTCCATCGCGACGATGACGCCGACCGTCGTGAGAAGGCCGCAGCCCGCGAGGGCGACGAGGAACAGCGCGAGCGGCACCGAGCCGCCCGCGAGCAGGAACACCCCGCAGATCGCCGCGGCGATGATGCCCGCGGTGTACACGGCGGACTCGAAACCGACACCGATGCCGGACAGGACGACCGTCGCCGCACCCGTGAGCGAGGTGCGGGCGACGTGAAGCGTCGGCTTGGACGTCGTGCCCGTGAAGTAGCCCGTGACCCAGAGGATGACGCCCGCGAGGACGACGCCGATCGCGACCGCGAGGCTCGCGATGATCCGCGGGTCGCCGTCGTGGGTCTCGAGGCCCGCCGTACCGCCGGGCAGCGCGGCGAAGGTGCCGGGCAGGTAGGCGAACGCAGCTGCCGCCGCGAGGCCGACCCCCGCGAGGGCCGAGATGTAGAAACCGCGGTTGATCGCAGCCAGCCCCGACTCCTCGCCGCGGACCTTCGTGATCGCGACGCCCAGCACGGCGACGAGCGCACCGACCGCGGTGACGATGAGCGGGAACACGAGACCCTCCTCACCGAACGCCGCCTTCCCGAGGATGAGTGCCGCGACGAGCGTGACCGCGTAGGACTCGAAGAGGTCCGCAGCCATGCCCGCGCAGTCGCCGACGTTGTCGCCGACGTTGTCCGCGATCGTCGCCGCGTTGCGCGGGTCGTCCTCGGGGATGTTCTGCTCGACCTTGCCGACGAGGTCCGCGCCGACGTCCGCGGCCTTCGTGAAGATGCCGCCGCCGACGCGCATGAACATCGCGAGCAGCGCCGCCCCGAAGCCGAAGCCCTCGAGGACGGCGGGTGCCTCGCCGCGGTAGAGCAGGACGACGGACGTCGCCCCGAGCAGGCCGAGCCCCACGACACACATGCCGACGAACCCGCCCGTGCGGAAGGCGATGCGTGCGCCCTCCGCGCGGCCGCCAGGCCGGGTCGCGGCCGAGGCCACGCGCACGTTCGCGTGGGTCGCGAGCCACATGCCGAGGAATCCGATCGCTGCGGAGAACCCGGCGCCCAGCAGGAAGAACGCCGAGCGGCCGATCTTCACCCCCGAGTCGCCGGGCAGCAGGAACAGCAGCCCGAACACGAGGACGGCGAACAGCACGAGGGTGCGGAACTGCCGGTTGAGGTAGGCCCGCGCACCCTCTTGGACGGCACGGGCGATCTGTTGCATCCCGACGGTTCCCTCATCGGTCGCGAGGACCTGCCTGCGCAGGACCAGTGCGACGAGGAGCGAGGCCACGGCGAGCGCGGCGATCACCCCCACGATGACCAGGCTCGTCGTCCCAAGCTCGAGCATTCGTCCTCCTTGACGAGTGCACCGGCGTCGCCGCCGGCAGTGCGTGTGCGCCCCCATGGCGCAGTCCCCTGACTCCCGGGAGGCGTCGTTGCGGCCCGGGTGTCGGGAGTCTACGCGGATGGGCGCTTTGTGCGGGTCGAGGAGGGTCGCGTCGCGGCTCAGCGGGGGCCGACGTGCTGGTCGAGCGCCTCGTCCTGGGTGCTCACGAGGGTGAGCACCCCGTCGAGGCCCGTGATCCGCAGCACCTTGAGGAGGTTCTCCTGCCCGACGACGACGACGAGCCTGCCCCCGAGCACGCGCAGGCGCTTGTGCGTGCCGACGAGGATGCCGAGCCCGGTCGAGTCCATGAACGTGACACCGCCCAGGTCGATGACGAGGTCGGTGCGGCCTGCGTCGATCTGTGTCGCGATGCAGTCGCGGAGCACGGGTGCGGCGAGGATGTCGATCTCTCCGCCCACCTCGACCACGGTGCGGGGACCGACGTGGCGGTGCTCCACAGTCACGTCCATGGCGCCCATTGAACCAGCCGTACGCGCGCGGGTGCACGGGTGTCGGCGTCGGCGTGCGATCCGTCGGCGGCGCCGCACAACGTTCTGCGCACGCCGGTCGTTGTGAGGTGTGACAGTGGTGATCTGCGACGCGTGAAGGAGGTGGCACCGTGAGGGACCTGGACACGGTCGTCGCCGTCCTCGCCCGCGAGCGGGGGCCTGCGCTCGTCGGCTACGCATACCTGCTCACGGGTGAGCTCCGGGAGGCCGAGGACCTCGTCCAGGAGGCGTTCATCCGCACGCTCGCCAAGTCTCGGGGTGGCACCGACCTGTGGGCCGCGGAGCAGTACGTGCGCAAGGCGGTGCTCACGCTCTATCTCGACGGCTACCGACGCTCGAGGAGGTGGCGGGCCGTCCGGCACCTCGTCGCGGAGATCGACGACCACCGCTCCCCTGTTGCGTCGAGCGTCGCCCGGATCGACGTGCGCGACGCGCTCGAGGGGCTGCCGCGGCGGCAGCGGGCCTGCGTGATCCTGCGGTTCTACGACGACCTCACGGTCCCGGAGATCGCGCGTCGGCTCGGTGTGAGCGACGGCGCGGTCAAGCGCTACCTCAGCGACGGCCTCGGCAAGCTGCGCTCCGTGCTCGGCCCGGACGCGCTCGGCCGTGCCGACGCCGCCATCCATGACGACGAGCTCGTCGTCCACACGAAGGGACGGACGCGATGAACGACATCTCGGCGCTCCTCGGTGGTCTTGCCGACGACGCAGGACGCGCGTCGGAGCCCGTCGACGTCGCGCACGTCCTCGTGCAGGGCCGACGCCGTCGCAGGACCAGGCAGATCGGCACCGGGCTCATCGCGGTCGCCGCATCGGCCGCGCTCGTCTCCGGGGCGCTCGCTGCGCCCGGGTTGATCGGGCGGGCACCCGACCGCTTCGCACCAGCCGCGCCCGCCACGTCCGCATCGCCGGGCTCGAGCCCGACGGGGCAGATCAGCGTGGCCGAGCCTGAGCAGCTTCCTGCGTGCGGCTCGGTTCCCATCGCCACGAGTCTGGGTCAGGTCGACCAGATCAATGCCGCGCTCACTGTCGACGTCACGTACCGCTGGGGACCGAGTGCGCCGACCCCCGGTGATGTGCGGATCGGTGAGGGTGGCCGCGATGAGGACGGGCTTGAGGTGAGGGTCACCCCGGAGCTCTTGGTCGACCTCGACCAGGTGAAGCTCGAGGTGCGCGAGGTCGTGATCGCGCGGGATGGCGTGGTGGTCGCACGGACGACTCCGTCGGCGATCGTCGGCATCGCGCAGCCCGGGAGCGAGGCGGGACCCGTGTCGACGGTCGTCCACCCTGCGGCGTGCGACAAGTACGACGGCTGGACCGAGTCCGGCGGCACGTACGGGGTGTGGACGATCCTCGGGGTCGACGCGGTGGTCGAGGGGGGCAGGGAGTACTCCGCGACGCACGTGATCGGGCCAGAGCCGATCGCGGTCGGCGGGATGCTGCGGCGGTAGCGGCCGGGGCGATGCTGCTCAGGTGGCTCGTCGCGGCGTGCTGCGCCCGGACGCATGTGGACCCCCGGGCGCCGAATAGTGAGATGGGACTATCCGCACAACCCTCGTGATTCGTACACTTGTTCGAACGAGGGGGTGTGCGGATGGGTGCGGGTGCGGCGATGACGGTGCGCGACGTGACGGCTGTTTCTGGGCGGTTCCCGGTCGGTCGGGTGCCGACGGAGCGGGTGCCGGTGGATCGGGTGCCGGTTGATCGGGTGCCGGTTGATCGCGTCGAGGCGGAGCGTGTGATCGCCGAGGTGATGGCGGTCGTGGAGTCGCTCACGCGGGTCGCGAACGCGGTCGCTGCCCAGCAGCTGGCCGCGATCGGGCTCCTTGGCGCGCTCACCGCGGCTGCGCCACACGTAATGGTCCCCATGGCCACCGGCGAGCCGGTCACGGATCAGGTCCTCGACTACGCCCAGCGGGCGCTCACCGCTGATCTCGCCGGGGTCACGGGCGTCGCGGCAGGGACAGCGGCCGGGACCCTCCACCTTGCGCAGGATCTCACCGGCCGCCTGCCGGAGCTGCTCGAGGCGATGTTCGACGGGCGCCTCGGGCCCCGTCATGCCGCGCAGGTGGTCCGCCACGCCCACGACCTGCCCGAGGCCGCGCTGGCCGAGCTGCAGTCCGGCGTCCTCGCAGCCCTCGAGGCCAACCCCACCCCGGCCGCCCTGGGCCGGGTCGCCCGCCGTATCCGCGAACGCGTCCACCCCGAACCCCTCGCTGCACGTCACCGCCGCGCGAGCCTCGAGCGCCACGTCACCCTCGAACCCGCCGCGGACGGCATGGCCTGGCTCACCGCATTCCTGCCCGCGGTCCAGGCCTGCGCGATCTACGACACGCTCACCACCACCGCCGAACGCCTCACCGACCTGCCCGACGACGAACCGCGCGAGCTGCGCACGCTCGCCCAGCGCCGCGCAGACGTGCTCACCTCACTCCTGCTCGACCCCACCGACGTGCCCCCGGACGGTCCTCAGAGCCCCGCCTGGACCGTCCCCGCGGGCCTGCGGGGCATCCGGCCCGTCGTCGCCGTCACCGTCCCGGTCCTGACCCTTCTCGGACACAGCGACGAGCCCGGCCACCTCGACGGCTACGGCCCCATCGACCCCGACACCGCCCGCGAGCTCGCCGCCCACGCACCCTCGTTCATCCGCCTGCTCACCCACCCCGAGACCGGCGCCACCCTGTCCGTCGGGCGCACCCGCTACACCGTCCCCGCCGACCTCCGCACCGCCCTGCGCCTACGTGACGAGACCTGCCGCTACCCCGGCTGCCCCCGCACCGCCCACCGCTGCGACCTCGACCACACGATCGCCTACCGCGAGAACGGCAGCGTCGGGCACACCTCCGCCGACAACCTCACCCACCTCTGCCGCACCCACCACCGCCTCAAACACACCACCCGCTGGACCACCACCCAGCACCCCGACGGCACACTCCAATGGACCTCCCCCACCGGACGCACCCGCACCACCCGGCCTGCCGCCGCGCTGACCGGCAGTCATGCACCACCTGGCCCGCCACCGCGCTGACCAACGGCCATGCACACACGCTTGCCCCTCGGCACCACCTGCAACTGCTGGGGCGTCGCGCCCGCACGCGAGTGGCCTCACCCTCCCCGGCCGCGTGGCAGCGCGGCCGCGTGGCAGCGCGGGCCCCGTGGCGAACGGCATCGCGAGGTACCCGGCCAACAGCGCGAGACCCGAACCCACCACGCCCGCAAGCACAGGCCAGACCTGACTCCACCACGACGGCACGCCCCATCGTCGCATCAGAGCGCAGCTCGCACGCGAGGCCCCTCCCCGTCAGGCCGGCACCGCCAGCCGGGCCCGCGACGCGCGCAGCCCGAGGGAGTCCCGGAGCGTCACCCCGGGGTAGTGCCGCCGGAACAGCCCAGCCTCGCGGAGCACCGGCACGACGCCGTCGACGAGCCCGGCGAGGTCCGCACGGAGCGACCCCGGACGGACGACGAAGCCGTCGGCGGACTCGGACTCGAACCACGACGTCATGAGTTCGGCGACGTCGAACACCGTCCCGACCGACTGGACCGTGACGTCGGGCAGTGCGTCCCAGGTCGCGGCGAGGAGCGCGGTCCGCGCCTCGGCGCTCGCCCGGCTCGGGCCGACGACGACCCCGAGGTCGACGAGCACCCGCACGTCGTCGGGGTCGCGCCCGACCTGTGCGGCGG
>JAFABT010000236.1 GCA_023425905.1 Actinomycetes bacterium
TCGACACCGCGGACTGCTACGCGTTCTGGGCGAGCCCGGACGGGCGCGGCGGGGCGTGCGAGCGCGTGCTCGGGCGCTGGTTCGCAGCCCGGCCCGGCGTCCGCGAGCGCGTCCGACTCTCGACGAAGGTCGGCGCGGAGCCGCTGTGGGCAGGCTCGTGGCCCGGGCAGCGCGCGGGCCTGAGCCGCCGCGCGGTGCACGACGCGTTCGCGGGGAGCCTCGAGCGGCTCGGCGTCGACGACGTCGACCTGCTCTGGCTGCACCAGGAGGACCGGGCGGTCCCGATCGAGGAGACGGTCGACGCGGTCGCGGAGCTCGTCGCGGACGGGCAGGTGCGGCGCGTCGGCGCGTCGAACCACCCGGCGTGGCGGGTCGAGCGCGCGCGGGCCCACGCCGCGTCGACCGGGACGCTCCCGATCGACGCCGTGCAGCTCAACGCGACCTACCTGCGGGTCCGGCCCGGCACGCGTCCGGACGGCGTCGCGCACCCCTTCGGGATGATGAGCGACGAGCAGCGCGATCACGCCATCGCCCACGAGATCGAGATGTGGGCGTACACCCCTCTGCTCACGGGCGCCTACGACGACCCGACCAAGCCGATCCCCGACGTCTACGACCACCCCGGCAACACCCGTCGCCTCGCCGCCCTCGACGACGTCGCGCGCGACACGGGCGCGTCCCGCGGGCAGGTCGTCCTCGCGTGGCTCGTCCACCAGGGGATCCGTCCGATGCTCGGTGGCAGCAAGCTCCACCAGCTCGACGCGGCGCTCGACGGCGCGGCGATGACGCTGAGCGAGGAGCACCTGGCGCGGCTCGACGTCCCGGGGTGAGCGGCGCGGCGCGGCTCTCCTGGCGGGGTCGCGCTCCGCCCCCCGTCAGTGGTGCACGGTCGCCAGCAGGATTGCCGCGAGTGCGAGACCGGCCGCGAGTCCGCGGTTGACGAGCATCTGCTGGCGTGGGCTGCGCAACGCGGCGAGCACGGTCGCGGCAAGGCCCGTATAGCCGATCATCACGGCGACGTCGACCGCCACCGACGTTGCCGTGATGGCGGCGTACTGCGGCAGCAGCGGGCGGTCGGGGCGGACGAACTGCGGCAGCACGGCGAGCATGAAGACGATCGCCTTGGGGTTGGACGCGTTGACGAGGAACCCGCGGACGACGAGCGCCCGCGCGCTCATGTCGGTCGGCGTCGACGTCCCCCGCTTGCCGCCCGCGCCGGCATGGGCCTCGACGTCGTGCGGTCGTGCGCGCCACTGCTGGATCGCGAGCCACACGAGGTACGCGACGCCCGCCCACCGGATCGCCTCGAAGGCGGCCTCCGAGCTCGTGACGACCGCTCCCAGCCCGACGGCGACGAGCACCACCTGCCCGACGAGCGCGATCTGCAGCCCGAGGATGTTCCACATCCCGCGCCGGAGCCCGACCGCGAGCCCCGACGACATCGACGTCACCGCACCCGCCCCGGGCGACACGCTGATGAGCACCGCCGCACCGAGGTACGCGAGCCAGAGGTCGAGGGTCACCTGCAGAGGTTAGGGGACCGTGCGGGCGGGTCGCACCGACTGAGCCGGCGGCCGAGCGCGGCAGCTAGATGTCGGCCTCGTCGGCCTCGTCCTAGACGTCGGAGCACGAGCTCGCCGTCCGGATACGGACGTGCGCGTGTGCACCCTCGCTCGACGCTGCTAGCGTCGCCCGGGCCACGCGACCGGCTCAGCCGCACAGCTCCAGGGGGCACCATGACCACCCGCGACCGCGACCCTGCGGCAGGCGCCACGCGCCTCCGCGCACCCGCGCTCGCAGCCGCTCTCGCGTCCGCCCTCGCCCTTGCAGGATGCGGGTCACCGACCGCGACGGGGCCGTCGCCCACGACGTCGGCCACCCCGACCGCCGCGGTCTCTCCCGGCGCCAGCACCTCGTCCGACGACGTCATCTCCCCGCCGCACGTCGTCGTCGGGGACCCGCTTCCGCTGCTGGGCTCACTCGAGGCGAGCCCCGTCGGCGAGGCGCGTCTGGAGGTGACCGAGGACGACGACGGCTCGGTCCGCCTCGACGTCCATGTCCCCGAGGGCGCGACGCCCGTCGTCGCCGCGATCAACGCACCTGGCGTCACCTTTGACGTCCGTCCCGACGGGTCGCTCGTCGTGAGTGACGACGGCGTGCCGGTCGCGGGGGCGCAGGCGCCGCGCGGCGAGACGGCAGACGGGCTGCGGCAGCGTGCCAGCCTCGAGGCCTGGGGCGACGGGGTGAAGCTCACGGTCGACCGTGCCCCTGGCTCCGACGGGCGACCGGAGGCGACGGTGCAGCTGTGGTTCACCGACGAGGCCGTGACGGACCTCGACTGGGGGGAGCGCGAGGGTGGCCGGTCGCTCGCCGTCACGCCGTCGGCGTGGGCGCGCGCCCGCTCGGACGCGGCCGAGGAGCTCGTGTGGGCCGCCGTCTCCGAGGAGGACGGCGCCGACGGCGACGGCATGCGCGACCAGCTGCTCTGCCACCTCATCGGGGCTCCCGACAAGGACACCTGGAACCTCGAGCCGTGGCGGCCCGACGTCGGCCTCGCGGGGGTGATCGCGGCGCGGTGCAACCCGACCGAGGGGGGAGAATAGGTCCCATGGTTGACTTCGCACTCGTCGTGGCAGGCTCCGAGGCGACCGGCGGCGCCGGCGTCCAGGCAGACATCAAGACCTTCCAGCAGCTCGGCGTGCACGTCTCGGCGGCGCTCACGTGCATCGTGTCCTTCGACCCGAAGGCCGACTGGGGTCACCGCTTCGTGCCGGTCGAGCCG
>JAFABT010000315.1 GCA_023425905.1 Actinomycetes bacterium
CTGCGGAGGACAGGTCAGGTGGTGGGGCAGAAAGTTTCGACATGTCCGCATGTTCGCGCCCGCGCGCGTGAGGGTGGAGAAGGTTAAACGGTTCACCCGCGCGGGCGCGAAACGGGCGGAATCGGCGCCCCGACCGAGGGCCTAACCGGCGTTCGAACTGGCCTCTGCCGCCAGGCAGAAGAGCAACGTCTCCTCGATCGCGGCGGGCACGTCAGCGTCCTCGAAGCCGAGCACCTGCTGGGTCGCTCCCGGGTCGGTGACCGCCCGTCGTGCCTGGAACTCGGCCGAGTCGACGAGGTGGATGCCGTGCTCGGCTCCCGCCGCGGCGGTCGCGGCGTCGTACTGCGCCATCGTCGGCAGCACGGCGTCGACGGGAACCGCGACGACCTGGTCCGGGTCGCGGTCGAGCAGGCGGCAGATCGTCCGGTGCATCTCCACGTAGGTGAGCTCGTAGCCGTTGATCGCGTACCTGCCCTCGTGCTCGCCGCGCTCCATCGCGCCCACCGCCGCCTGCGCGACCTGACCGACGGTGACCGACGACGTCGACCCTTCCTGCACCGTGACCATGTCGGGCTGGTTGCGGACGATGTCGATGAACATCTGCCACAGCGGCAGGCGCCCCGGCATCGTGCCGAAGATGTAGGGCAGGCGCAGCGTCATGACGTCCATCGCCCCTGCGCCCTCGAGACACGCGACCTCCTCCTGGAGCAGCCGCGTGCGCGGGTAGCCGTTCCGCGTGCGGTAGCCGAGCTCGGGCCACAGCTCCGCGAACTCGGCCGTGTAGGAGCCGTAGAGCACGAACTTCTTCACGCCAGCCGCGCGGGCGAGCCGGGCGACCCGCTGCGTCGGGAGCACGTTCGCCTCGTAGAAGAAGCGCGCCGACGGCGCTGGCGGGGTGACGCGCTCGTCCGCGCCGGCGGCATAGAGCACGGCGTGCTTACCGGCCATGAGCGCGGTCAGCTCCGCGTCGGTCATCTGCGAGATGTCACCGAGGACGTTCTCGACGCCCTCCGGGAACAGATCCTCGACCGGCATCGGGGGGAGCGACAGGGACGTCACCGCGTACCCGCGGCCCACCAGCTCGAGCGTCGTGTGGAACCCGAGGAGGCCGGTGCCTCCGATGACGAGGACAGACTGCGACATGGGGGCCTCCAGGGGCGGGGATGCGCGGCGTCGATGCCGCACGGCCAGCCTCCGTCAGGGTTCACGACGCTGCTCGGGACCTTGATCCTGCGAGGGCCGGAGGTAAGTCAGGCCATGTCTGATGCGTCCGGATCTGCAGCAGGGAGGGCGGTGGCGTGCGCGGGTGCCGTCGTCCACACCTTGGCCGGTAGGCCCCCGAGGCGGTGCCCGGTCCGCTAGCGTCGCGGGCATGGCGATCCGAAATGTCCGAGTTGCTGGTGCGTGCGTAGCCGTGGCGATCGCCGCAGCAGTCGGGGGGTGCTCAGCGGGCGGGGCGACCGCGGACGTGGAGGTGACGCCGAGCGTGAGTCCTGCGGCGTCGAGCTCGCCGGAGGCGCCCTCGCCCTCACCGTCGGTCGTCGTGAAGGTGCCACGGCCGACGAAGTCAAAACTAATGGCCTTCGATGACGGGGCAGGGCAGAAAGCGGCCGCGCAGTACGCGTTCGACGTCATCGAGTACGCACTGCGAACGTTCGACGCGGCTCCGCTTGACGCGTTCTCCATGGACGGCTGCACTTACTGTGAATCGGTGAAGAAGGATGTCAAGCGCTACAAGAAGAGCGGATATGGGACCGTCTGGGATCCGATGGTCGTGAAGGGTATCACCGCCCCGCCCAAGGCGCCAGATAAGGAGTATCACCGCGCAACGGTCATCGCTCGCGTCCAACGTATCGAAATTGTCGATAGTTCAGGAACTGTTGTGGACAGCGAGAAGCCGGGAATGGAACTCGAGTACTCGTTTGCCTTGCACTGGGACGGTGTTTGGCGTCTGGGCGAGGTCGGCATATCGGAGATTGTTCGGTGAGAGTTCGGGTTATCTTAGTCCTATTATTGGCGAGCGTACTCGTTCCGGCGACTGCAGTGTCGGCATCAGTCACGGTTCCCGCGGTCATAGAGAAGGACGGAAAGCGGCACCTCAAGCGTTGGGAGGAGGAATCGACACAGGCGCAGCGCATCGTGTTGACGGCGTTCGAGTATCAGCACAGCACGGTGTGCTCTCGCGGGGTCAAAGGGCGCATGGGCGGGGAGTGCGAGGACGGGACGATCGTCGACAGTCAGTCGTGCACGCGCGATGGGGTCGACGTCGCCTCGATCGAGCCGGTGCAGCGCCGCTACCGATCGGGCGGGAGCTGGGAGTACATCTCCCTGTTCACGTGTCCGGGGGAGTACACGTGGTTCGACTTCACGATCGAGGACTTCCAGCGGGTAGGTATCGACTCGGCGAAGGTCGTCGTCCAGCCGGGCGCCAAGGGGCTCGTGAACATGCCCGTGATCGTGCACTCCCCGACGCGGGTGCAGGTCTTTGAGACCGAGGTGCTCGGGCGAGCGGTGCATCTCGCGGTCGAGGCGGTCGAGTACTCCTGGGACTTCGGTGACGGGGGCTGGCCGCTTGTCACCTCGAGCCCGGGCAAGCCCTACCCGTCGGAAGAGCTCACGCACACCTATCTCACGCCCGGCACCCGTCAGATCACGCTCACGACGACGTGGGAGGCGTTCTTCCGGGTCGAGGACGAGCCGACCTGGCGCCAGGTCGAGGGCACCCTGGAGACGACGTCGGAGCCCTTCGGTCACGAGGTCGTCGAGCGCCGCACCCACCTCCTCAGCCCCGACCGCTGAGAGACGGGACACACCTGCTACAGAAAGGGCTTGCCCGCGCCGATCGTAACGATACGATCGCTACACCGTCGGACATCCCCCGGGTGCCCTCAGGCGCGCCCACCCCTTCCAGTCCGGAGCAGTCCCCGCATGGCCAAAGTCCTCACGACAGGCACCCCCTGGCGCGTCATCCTCGCCTTCGCCGTCCCGTTGCTCGTCGGCAACGTGGTCCAGCAGCTCTACCAGGTCGCCGATGCCTTCATCGTCGGCCGCGAGCTCGGCGTCGACGCACTAGCCGCCGTCGGCTCGACGGGCGCGCTGCTGTTCCTCCTGCTCGGCTTCGCCTGGGGCATGACGTCCGGCTTCGCGATCCCGACTGCGCACGCCTTCGGGGCGGGGGACCACCGCGCCGTCGCGCGTTCCGTCGTCGCGGGCACGATCCTCACCGGTGCGGCCTCGCTCCTCATCACCGCGGTCGCGCTCACCGTCGTCGGCCCCGCGATCGGCTGGCTGCGCACCCCGGAGGAGCTCGTCCCGCAGGCCGTCACCTTCGCGACCGTGAGCTTCGCGGGCGGCGTCGCGACGATGTTCTTCAACTTCCTCTCCGCGATCATCCGCGCGATCGGCGACTCCCGGACCCCGCTGTTCTTCCTCGCGGTGTGCTGCGTCCTCAACGTCGGCCTCGTGCTGCTCTTCGTGAAGTACCTCCACACCGGCGTCGCGGGCGCCGCCTTCGCGACGGTCCTCGCCCAAGCCGCCTCCGTCGGGATGTGCCTGTGGTACATCCGGCGCAGCGTCCCCGTGCTGCACGTGCGTCGTGAGGACTGGCGCATCGACCGCGGCGACCTCGCCCGCCACCTGCGCCTCGGCCTGCCCATGGGCTTCCAGGCGTCGATCATCGCGATCGGCATGATCGCCGTCCAGGTGCGGCTCAACGAGCTCGGGACGGACGCCGTCGCCGCCTTCACCGCGGCAGGTCGCGTCGACGGGCTCGCCGTCGCCTTCCTCGCCTCCCTCGGCCTCGCGGTCGCGACCTTCGTCGCGCAGAACCACGGGGGCGGACGCCCCGACCGCATCCGCACGGGCGTGCTGCAGGGCGTGGGCATCGCACTCGTCGCAGCCGTCGTGCTCGCCGCTCTGCTCATCGGCTTCGGGGCGCAGATCGTCACGCTCTTCGTCGGTCCGGACGAGCAGGTCGTCACGTCGATGGCCGCGCAGTACCTCACGGTCAACGGGGCGCTCTACGTCCTCCTCGGCGTGCTGTTCGTGCTCCGCAACGCGCTGCAGGGCCTCGGTCAGACCTTCGTGCCGACCCTCGCGGGCATCATCGAGCTCGGGCTGCGCGTGGCCGTCGCGATCGTGCTGGGCGGCCTCTACGGCTACGTCGGCGTCGTGTGGAGCAACCCGCTCGCGTGGGTCGGCGCCGTCGTGCTGCTCGTGCCCAGCTATATCCGGGCCCACCGCGCACTTGGGCGGCGACCGGTCACGGGCGGCCCGGGCGTCGCGACGACGACGGTGTTCGTCGTCGAGGGCAGCGGGACCCCCGGCGTCGGAGGGACCGTCGCTGACGTCGCCGACGTCGTCGACCTGGACGACGTCGGGGCCACGCTGCGCCCGCCAGCGGACGACCCGGATCCCGTCCCCGTCGTGCCGCGCGACACGACGACGCCCGTCTGCTGACCGTGCCCGCACCCGCCAGGCCAGGGTGTCGGCAGGAGGTGTGAGGATGGGCCCGTGTACACCAGCGCCGACGTCGAGAACCTCGTCGGCGCCGCTGCGTACGCCCGGGC
>JAFABT010000316.1 GCA_023425905.1 Actinomycetes bacterium
ACGCCGGCGCCGGCTCCCGCACCGAGCTCGAGATCCGCGGCGGGCTCGACGAGGACGCCTTCGCCAAGCAGTTCGGCTACGGGTTCGCCAACTCCCCCATGGGGCCACCGGCCGCCGAGGGCGAGGACCCGAACGCGGCCTACGTCGCGTCGCTCAGCGCGTCCGAGGCCGCCGCCTACGAACGCAGCCTGTTCGGCGACGCGGAGATGTGGCGGGAGCAGGACGCGACGACCGACCCGCCACCGATCGACATGGCGAAGGCCGGCTGCTCGGCCCGGTCGTACATGGACACGACGACGTCCGCGGTCGACTCGGTGCTCTCCACCCCCGAGGCCGACGAGGTCGACGCGATCTTCCAGGCTGCGCACGCGAGCGCCGACTCCGACCCGCGCGTCGTCACCGCACGCGAGGCGTGGGCCGCGTGCATGGCTGGCGCAGGCCACGCCGGGTTCACCGAGCCCAGCGACGCCTACGAGTCCGCGGCCGACGAGTTCACGGCCCTCCTCGGCGGTGACGGCCCCGACGAGGCCGCGCTCGCCGAGTTCGGGCGGCGCGAGGTCGCGCTCGCGACCGCCGACCGCGCGTGCCACGTCGAGTCCGGCTATGACGCCGCGCTCGCCCAGGCGGGCGTCGACGCCGAGACCGCGGCCTACGACGCCAACCGCGAGCTGTTCGAGACCTTCGCCGCCCTCGCCGAGGACGCCCTGAGCGGCACCCGCTGACCCGCACGACCTGAACCACCCGACCCGGCCGTCACCCGGCCACGCAGCACGAGCAAGGAGCAGTCATGGCCCGCCCACGGCTTCAGGGATCGCACCGGACGATCGCCGTCGTCGCACTCACGGCAGTCGTCGCGCTGACGGCTGGCATCGTCCTGAGCAGGTTCATCGTGTCGCCCTCCGAAGCCGCCGCTCGGACCGCCCCGCCCGTGGCCGGGCCGATCTCCGTCCCCGTCGAGATGCGCGAGCTCCGCAACGACGTGACGACCCGGGGCAACGCGAGCTACGACGAGCCCACGGACGTCACGCTCGAGGCTGCCGAGGCAGGCGGTCCCGCGATCGTCACGGGCAAGCGCCCCAAGCGCGGCTCGACGGTCAAGGAGGGCGACATCCTCCTCGAGGTCACGGGCCGGCCCGTCATCCTGCTCAAGGGCGACCTGCCGACCTACCGCACGCTGCGCGTCGGGTCCCACGGTCCGGACGTCGTCCAGCTGAAGAAGGCGCTCAAGCGCCTCGGGCACTTCACCGGCTCGACGAAGAACACGACGTACGACGCCGGGACCGCGGCGGCCGTCGCGAAGCTGTACGCGGAGGTCGGCTACGACACCCCCGAGGTCGCCGCCGAGACGCTCGACGGGGTCGACGCGGCCCGCGACGCCGTGGCCGCCGCGCAGAGCGGCGTGAACGCGGCTGCGCGCGAGCTCGAAGACGCCCGCAAGGGTGCGACGAAGTCCGAGCGTCGCGCCGCGCTCAACGTCGTGCGCGCCGCCGAGCGCGCACTCGCGAACGCGAAGAGGTCGAAGGACCGCGACGCGATCGCCGCAGCGGCCGACGAGCTCCGCCTCGCGAAGATCCAGTACGCGGAGGTCCTCGCCCCGCGGGACACGAGCAGCGCCCAGGCGGCGCTCACCGAGGCCCGGGCCGCGCTCGCAGACGCGAACGAGCAGCTCGCCGAGGCGCAGGCTGGCGCAGCGGTGTTCCTGCCGGCGAGCGAGGTCGTCTACCTGTCGACGACTCCGCGCCGTGTCGACGAGGTGCTCGTCAACCGGGGCAGCAGCGTCGACGGCCCCGTCATGCGCGTCTCAGGGGCGACCCTCGAGATCGTCGCGACGCTCGACGAGGCCGAGTCGAAACTCGTGGCGAAGGGTGCCGAGGCGGAGATCACCATGCCCGACGACTCGGTCGTCACCGCCGTCGTCGACACGCTGCGCGCACCGGGCAGCGACCCCGCCGCCGGCGGTGACGGTGGTGCGGACGGCGACGGCGGCGACAGCCCCGAAGGCGGTGGCGGAGGCGGAGCGCCGTCCGACGAGACCGAGGTCGTCCTGCTGCCGAAAGACCTCACCGACGACCAGATCCTGCAGCTGCAGGGCAACAACGTCCGCGTGCGGATCCCCGTCGGGGCGACCGACGGCAAGGTGCTCGTCGTCCCGGCGGCCGCCCTCACCGCCGGCGCGGGCGGCGAGGCACGCGTCGAGGTGCTCGCCGCCGACGGCACGACGAGCCTGCTCGTGGTGAAGACGGGTCTCGCGGCAGACGGCTTCGTCGAGGTGAGCGACCCGACGGGCACCCTCGCCGAGGGCACGCTCGTCGTCGTCGGCGCGGATCGTTCCGCCGCGGGCACGCCCGCCGCACCGGCGGACGACGACTCCGAGGACGAGCCCGCCGAGCCGAGCGACGAGGAGACGCCCTCGACGTCCGAGACCGCGTCGACCGAGGGCGACGCCGCCGAGAGCGAGGGCTGAGGTGGACCTGTTCACCCTGCCCGACGACGACCCGGGCCCGGTGGCGGACGGCGAGCCGCTCCTCGCCGAGCAGCCGCCCGTCATCGAGCTGCGCGGGCTCGCGAGGTCCTTCCCCGGACCGCCCGAGGTGCACGCGCTGCTGCCGACCGACCTGCGCGTCGACCGCGGCGACTACCTGTCGATCGTGGGCCCCTCGGGCTCGGGCAAGTCGACGCTGCTGCACATCCTCGGACTGCTCGACCGGCCCACCGCGGGCGAGTACTTCGTCGACGGCGTGCCCACGGTGCACGCCACGGAGTCCGTCCGTGCGGCGCTGCGCGGGAGCAGGATCGGGTTCGTCTTCCAGTCCATCCACCTGCTCCCCCACCGCACCGAGCTCGACAACATCCAGCTCGCGACGCTCTACTCGGGCGTCCCGCGGGCTGAGCGGCGCGACCGGGCGCTCGCCGCGCTCGACCGGGTCCACCTCAGCCACCGGGTCGACTTCCTCCCGACCGTCCTCTCGGGCGGCGAGCGGCAGCGGGTGGCGGTCGCTCGCGCCGTCGTCGCCGACGCGGACGTGCTGCTCGCGGACGAGCCCACGGGCAACCTCGACACGCACAACACCGCCGAGGTCCTCGACCTCTTCGACGAGCTGCACGCGGACGGCCTCACCCTCGTCGTCATCACGCACGAGCTCGCGGTCTCCGAGCGCGCGGCCCGCCGGGTGCGCATCACGGACGGACAGGTGGTGGAGCTGTGAGCGCCCTCACCGACGTCCGGGACCGCATCCGTGAGCACCGTGCCGCCTCAGCGACCGCGCGGGCAGCCCGCCGCGGAGACAGGTTCGGTGTGCGTGACCTGCTCGGCGAGGCCGCGGCGGGCATCGGCGCCCGGCCGGGGCGCCTCATCCTCACGATCCTCGGGACCGTCCTCGGGATCGGCTCGCTCGTCGTCACCTTCGGGCTCGCCCAGACTGCGGCCGGGCAGATCGGCGCCCGGTACGACGCAGTGGCCTCGACGCAGGTCGTCGTCGCGCCTCGGGAGGTCCAGACGATGTCGGGCACCCGGCCCGCGGCCGTCCTCCCCTGGGACGCCGCGGACCGCGTCGCACGCATCAACGGCGTGGAGGCAGCGGGGCTCATCGCCCAGGTCGATACGGCGGACGCCCCCATCACGGCGGTCCCCGTCGTCGACCCGTCGGCCTACGCCACGGTCCCTCCGGTCGTGCTCGCGGGCACGGGCGGCCTGCTCGACGCGGTGCGCGGCACGATCGCAACGGGCAGGTTCTTCGACGACGGGCACTCCGCCCGCGCGGACCGCGTCGTCGTCCTCGGCGCGAAGGCGGCCGAGCGCCTCGGGGTGCACCGCATCGACCGGCAGCCGGCGATCTTCATCGGCGAACGGCCGTACACGGTCATCGGCATCATCGACCAGACCGCGCGCCGGTCGGACCTGCTCGACTCGGTCGTCATCCCGGTCGGCACGGCTCAAGCAGACTTTGGCCTGGCCTCCGCGCAGGAGGTCCAGGTGAAGATCGTCGTCGGAGCGGGGCCGCTCGTCGCCGACCAGGCTCCGTGGGTGCTCGACCCGAACAACCCCACGGAGTTCGAGGTCCAGGCACCCGCGAGCGGGTCGACGATGAAGGACCGCGTCCAGGGCGACGTCAACGCGATCTTCATCGCCCTCGGCGGTGTCGCCCTGCTCGTCGGCGGGCTCGGCATCGCGAACGTCACGCTGCTGTCCGTCATGGAGCGCGTCGGTGAGATCGGGCTGCGGCGAGCCCTCGGGGCGACGCGATGGCACATCGGCGGGCAGTTCCTCGTCGAGTCCGTCGTCATCGGTCTGCTCGGCGGGCTCATCGGGGCGTCGATCGGGGTGGGCGTCGTCGTGGGCGTCGCGGCGGCGAGCCAGTGGACCCCGATCCTCGACACCGTCATGGTGCTCGGGGCCGCCGGCCTCGGCGGGGTCATCGGCCTCGTCGCGGGCGTCTACCCCGCGCTCAAGGCCGCGACGATCGAACCCATCGCCGCGCTGCGGGGCGGGGTGTAGCGCCCGCCCTTCAGCCGCACTGGCC
>JAFABT010000116.1 GCA_023425905.1 Actinomycetes bacterium
CGACAACGGCTTCGACCACACGAAGCCGACGACGCTCGGCCCGCAGGGCATGGCCGAGCTGCGCACCGCCCTCGAGCGGCTGACCGCACGGGCCGCCGCGGGCGAGATCGTCGCCGTCGCCGTCACGGGCAAGCCGTGGTTCCTCGCCGCGGGGGCAGACCTCACGACCGTCGGGCTCGTCGCCGACGAGACCCAGGCCCGGACGGTCGCGACAGCGGGTCACGAGACGTACGCCCTGCTCGCAGACCTCCCCGTGCCGACGTTCGCGTTCATCGGGGGTGTCGCGCTGGGTGGCGGTCTCGAGCTCGCGCTCCACTGCCGGTACCGCACCGTCTCGGCAGACGTCACGGCCCTCGCGCTGCCGGAGGTCTTCCTCGGCCTCGTCCCCGGGTGGGGCGGGTGCTACCAGGTGCCGCGCCTGCTGGGCATCGCGGGGGCGATCGACCTCGTGCTCACCAAGCCGCTCGCGAACAACCGCATGACCGCGGCCCGGGAGGCGCACGCGATCGGCCTCGTCGACGTCGTCCTCCATCCGGCCGACTTCCTCGCGGAGTCCGTGCGGTGGGCCGCACGCGTGCTGGCCGGCGAGGTCACCGTGCCGCGGCGGGAGCCGGACGACGACGCGACCTGGGCCGCGGCGGTCGAGGCCGCCCGCGACGCGCTCGACCGGCGCGTCCACGGCTCCCGTCCCGCTCCCGGCCTCGCACTCGACCTCCTCGCCGCGTCGCGTGACCGGACGAGAGCCGAGGCCTACGCGGCGGAGGACGACGCCCTCACGACGCTCATCATGTCCGAGGAGCTCAGGGCGAGCCTCTACGCCTTCGACCTCACGACGCGCCGGTCACGCACGCCGCACGGCGCCCCCGACGCCTCGCTCGCCCGGCCGGTGCGGTCCGTGGGCATCATCGGCGCAGGGCTCATGGCTGCCCAGCTCGCGGTGCTCGTCGCACGTCGCCTCAAGGTCCCCGTCCGGCTGCGCGAGATCGACGAGGAGCGCGCGCGGGCCGGGACCGACCGCATCCGCTCGCAGGTCGAGGCGCTCGTCGCCAAGGGCCGCGTCCGGGAAGCAGAGGCGAGTCGCATCCTCGCGACGGTCACGGTCGGCACGGACCTCGCAGCCCTCGCCGACGTCGACCTCGTCATCGAAGCCGTCACGGAGGTCATGGCGGTCAAGCAGACCGTCCTGCGCGAGCTCGACGAGGTCGTGCGACCCGACACGGTCCTCGCGACGAACACGAGCGCCCTCTCGGTCGCCACGATGGGCTCGGTGCTGCGCGACCCGTCGCGCCTCGTGGGTCTGCACTTCTTCAACCCGGTCGCGCAGATGCCCCTCATCGAGGTGGTCCGGACGGACGTCGTGGACGAGGCCTGCCTCGCGACCGCGTTCGCCGTCGCAAAGGCGCTCGGGAAGACCGCGATCGCGACCGGGGACCGCCCCGGGTTCGTCGTCAACCGGCTGCTGCTGCGGATGCTCGCCGAGGTCGCCGCGGCCGTCGAGTCCGGCACCCCGGTCGAGGTCGCGGACGAGGCGCTGCGTCCGCTCGGCCTGCCGATGGGGCCCTTCGCGCTCATCGAGCTCGTCGGGCTCCCGGTCGCGCTCCACGTGCTCGAGACGCTCCACGCCGAGCTCGGCGACCGCTTCCCGCTCTCTCCCGGGCTGAGCAGGCTCGCAGACGAACGTCGTTCCCTCGTGACGGGCGGCGCGTCCGGGGGTGAGCAGCGCGTCGACCCGGCGATCCAGGAGGCTTTCGGGCCACCGTCCGCCGATGCGCCCGCGGACGTCCTGGCCGCGGTGCTCGACGCCCTCGCCGAGGAGATCGGCCTCATGCTCGACGAAGAGGTCGTCGCGACGCCCGAGCAGATCGACCTCGGGATGATCCTCGGCGCGGGCTGGCCGTTCCACCTCGGCGGCATCACACCCGTGCTCGATCGGACGGGGACGAGCGAACGCGTCCTCGGCCGACGACTGCTCGACGAGGGTGTCGCGAGCGTCAGAAGGTCGTGAGCCCGCGGGCGCGGAAGACGTCGCGCACGGCCTCGGTCTGCTCTCGGCTCGGCGGTTCGACGCCGTCGAGCTCGTAGGGCATGTTGAGGGCCGCCCACTTGTCCTGGCCCATCTGGTGGAAGGGCAGCACCTCGACGCGGGAGACGGTCGACAACGTCGCGACGTAGTCGGCGACGGCCTCGACGTTGTCGGGCGCGTCGGTGAGACCGGGGACGAGGACGAACCGGATCCAGATCTCCTTGCCTCGCGCCGCGAGCCTGCGCCCGAACTCGAGCGTGGGAGCGAGGGCGCGGCCTGTGACCTTCTTGTACGTCTCGGGGATCCCGGACTTCACGTCGAGCAGGACGAGGTCGAGGTCGTCGAGCATCTCATCGGTGCACTGCGCGCCGAGGAAGCCCGAGGTGTCGATCGTCGTGTGGACGCCGAGCTCTTTCGCGCCCCGCAGCAGCCGCGCGACGAACGCGGGTTGCATGAGCGGCTCTCCGCCGGAGATCGTGAGACCGCCACCGCTCTGGTTGAAGATCGGCACGTAGCGGGCGATGCGGCGCAGGAGGTCCGCGGCCAGCACCGGCTCGCCCCGACGCATCGCCATCGTGTCGGGGTTGTGGCAGTACAGGCAGCGCAGCGGGCACCCGGACAGGAAGAACGTGAGGCGCGTCCCGGGACCGTCGACCGCGGTGACGAGCTCCCACGAGTGGAGGGCGCCGAGCTCGCCGGTGCGCATCTGGGCGAACCGCTCGCCGCGCTCGAGCACGTCGCTCGCGCCCGGGACGGTGAGCCCGTCGAGCCCGGCACCGGCGGTGCGACCGAGCGCACCGCCGACGAGCGGCACCCCGAGCTCGACGACGGGTGCTCCCGTGTCTCGCTGAGGTGCCGCCGCCGAGGACGTCATGTCACATTCCGCCGTGGAACGTGCGGGACAGCACGTCGAGCTGCTGCTCGCGGGTGAGCCGCACGAAGTTCACCGCGTAGCCGGAGACGCGGATCGTCAGCTGCGGGTAGTTCTCCGGGTGCTCCATCGCGTCCTCGAGCGTCTCGCGGTTGAGCACGTTGACGTTGAGGTGGAAGCCGGAGGACACGTTGTAGGAGTCCATGAGCCCGACGAGGTTGGCAACCTGCTCGTCGCGGTCCCGGCCCAGCCCCGAGGGGACGACGGTCGAGGTGAGCGAGATGCCGTCGAGCGACTCCGAGTACGGGAGCTTGGCGACGGACAGCGCCGAGGCGAGCATGCCGTGCGTGTCGCGCCCGTTCATCGGGTTGGCGCCCGGGGCGAAGGGCTCGCCGGCACGGCGGCCGTCGGGCGTGTTGCCCGTGGCCTTGCCGTAGACGACGTTCGACGTGATCGTGAGCACGGACTGCGTGTGCAGCGAGTCACGGTAGGTCTTCTGCGCCCGGATCTTGTTCATGAACGAGGTGACGAGCTCGACGGCGATGTCGTCGGCGCGGTCGTCGTCGTTGCCGTACGTGGGGAACTCGCCGTCGATCGTGTAGTCGGTGACGAGGCCCGTCTCGTCGCGGACGACGGAGACCTTGGCGTGCTTGATCGCCGAGAGCGAGTCCGTGACGACCGACAGGCCGGCGATGCCGCAGGCCATCGTGCGCAGGATCGCGCGGTCGTGCAGGGCCATCTCGATGCACTCGTAGGCGTACTTGTCGTGCATGTAGTGCACGCAGTTGAGCGCGTCGACGTAGGTCTCCGCGAGCCAGTCGAGCAGGACGTCGAACTTCTGGCGGACGTCGTCGTAGTCGAGGACGTCGCCCTCGACCGCAGGAAGCACGGGTGCGACCTGCTTGCCCGAGATCTCGTCACGGCCGCCGTTGATCGCGTAGAGCAGCGACTTGGCCATGTTGACGCGGGCGCCGAAGAACTGCATCTGCTTGCCGACGCGCATCGCGGAGACGCAGCAGGCGATCGCCGCGTCGTCGCCCCACGCCTGGCGGATGAGCTCGTCCGACTCGTACTGGATCGCAGAGGTGTCGATCGACACCTGGGCGCAGAACTTCTTGAAGCCCTCGGGCAGCCGCGCACTCCACAGCACCGTGAGGTTCGGCTCGGGGGCCGGGCCGAGGTTGTAGAGCGTCTGGAGGAACCGGAACGAGTTCTTCGTCACGAGCGGACGACCGTCCTCGCCGATGCCGGCGATCGACTCGGTCACCCACGTCGGGTCGCCCGAGAAGAGGGCGTCGTACTCGGGGGTCCGCAGGAAGCGGACGATGCGGAGCTTGATGACGAAGTCGTCGATGATCTCCTGCGCGCGGGACTCCGTGATGGTGCCGGCGGCGAGGTCACGCTCGATGTAGACGTCGAGGAACGTCGAGGTGCGGCCGAGGGACATCGCCGCACCGTTCTGCTCCTTGACCGCGGCGAGGTAGGCGAAGTACAGCCACTGGACGGCCTCGTGCGCGTTGGTCGCGGGGCCGGAGATGTCGTAGCCGTACGAGGCGGCCATCGTCTTGAGCTCGGCGAGCGCGCGGATCTGCTCCGCGTTCTCCTCGCGGTCGCGGATGACGTCCTCCGTCGAGCGCTCCATGTCGAGCTCGGCGCGCTCGAGCTTCTTCGCGGCGATGAGGCCGTCGACCCCGTACAGCGCGACGCGGCGGTAGTCGCCGATGATCCGGCCGCGGCCGTAGGCGTCCGGCAGCCCGGTGATGATGTGGCTCGAGCGCGCAGCACGGACGTTCGGGGGGTAGACGTCGAACACGCCGGCGTTGTGGGTCTTGCGGTACTGGGTGAAGATCTTCTTGACGGTCTGGTCGGGCTCGTAGCCGTAGGTCTCGAGCGCGCCCTCGACCATGCGCCACCCGCCGTTGGGGATGATCGCGCGCTTGAGCGGGGCGTCCGTCTGGAGGCCGACGATGAGCTCGTTGTCCGCGTCGATGTAGCCGGGCGCGTGGGAGGTGATCGTCGACGGCGTCGAGGCGTCGACGTCATAGATGCCCTTGGCGCGCTCCTCGGGGAACATCGCGCAGAGCTTCGACCAGATTCCCGTCGTCCGCTCCGTCGCCGGCGCGAGGAAGTCGGCCTCACCCTCGTACGGGGTGTAGTTGCGCTGGATGAAGTCGCGGACGTCGATGCCGTCCGTCCAGGGGCCAGGGGTGAAGCCCTGCCATGCGGTTCCGCCCGGGAGGGCGTCGTCGGACGTGATGGGTCGAGGCGATGCTGTGGTCGACATCTCGATGCTCCTTCGGACAGGGCTTGACGGTGATTCGACTCTACGCCGGAATCATCGGATGACTTGGGACTTCGGTCCTCAGATGACCTCCGCAGCAGTCGTGTGCGTCACAGCACAAATCCGGCGCTCAGGTCCCCAGCGCGTCGAGGACGTCTCGGGCCAGATCTGGTGCCGTGAGGCGGTTCGAGGTGACGACCTGGTCGATCGTCGCGTGGTCGAGGAACGCCGTCGGCAGGCCAGCCGTGAGGATCCGTGTCCGATGCCCCGCTCGCATCGCCTCCTCGACGAGGAGCGCACCCACACCACCCGCCGCGAGGCCGTCCTCGAGCGTGAGGACGACGTCGTGCTCACCCGTCATCTTCACGAGCGCGTCAGGCAGCGGGAGCACCCACGTCGGCGCAGCGACCGTGACGCTCAGCCCGTGCGTGGCGAGGATCTCCTCGACGGCGAGCGCCGTCGGAACCATCGACCCGATACCGACGACGAGCACGCGCGGCGCCTCGGGGCTCGCGCTGCTGCGCCGCACGACGTCGACGCCGTCGACGTCCTCGACCGCGGGGACCGGGTCGGCGACGGCACCCTTGGGGTACCGCACGACCGTCGGCGCGTCGTCGACGTCGACCGCGGCCCGCAGCGCCGCCCGCAGCGTCGGCTCGTCCCGAGGAGCCGCAAGCCGGAGACCAGGCACGATGCGGAGCATCGCAAGATCCCACATCCCGTTGTGGCTCGCGCCGTCCTCACCGGTGATGCCCGCGCGGTCGAGCACGAAGGTGACGCCCGCCCGGTGCAGCGCGACGTCCATGAGGACCTGGTCGAAGGCCCGGTTGAGGAAGGTCGCGTACACCGCGACGACGGGGTGGAGGCCGGCGAAGGCCATGCCGGCGGCAGACGTCGCGGCGTGCTGCTCGGCGATGCCGACGTCGAAGGTCCGCGTGGGGAACTCCTGCTGGAACGGGGCAAGGCCGACCGGCCCGAGCATCGCCGCGGTGATCGCGACGACGTCAGGACGGCGCCGTCCGATCGCGACGATCTCGTCGGCGAAGACCGAGGTCCAGCCGAAGCGGGACGGAGCGACAGGCAGGCCGGTCTCCGGGTGGATGCGCCCGACCGCATGGAAGCGGTCGGCGACGTCCTGCTCGGCCGGGGTGTACCCGCGGCCCTTCTGGGTGATGACGTGGACGATGCAGGGCGCCCCGTAGTCCTTCGCGAGCTGGAGCGCGCGCTCGAGCGCGGGGGTGTCGTGCCCGTC
>JAFABT010000157.1 GCA_023425905.1 Actinomycetes bacterium
CGGGCTGGGGGGGCGCGGGGGGGGGGCGGGGGGGGGCGCCCCCCACCCGTCAGTTCACCACTGCTTCGTCGAGGACGTGCCGCACTTCGCGCCGTGGCTGCTGATCGAGCCAGAGACGCTCGCGCCGCTGATCGTGGTGTCGTGCGCCCACACCCAGGCGACCTTCGTCCCGCCTTGGCCCGTGTTCGAGAAGCGGTAGACGGCGGTCTTGGTGGTGCCGACGGTGCGGTAGTACGCGCCCGCCTCGTGCCGGACGCTTCCCTTCGCCGTGGACTGGATGAGGACGCTGTAGCCCGTGGAAGACGTGCAGGTGAGGTCCTTGCTCCACGATTCCAGCGCCCCTGCCATCGGTGCGGTGCTGAGCGTGGCGGTCAGTGCGACTGCACAGGTGAGGGCGATGCGACGCAGCGTCGTTGCTGTTGACATGAGTTCCCCTTAGTTGTGTGCCGCCCAAGTGGGCGGTGGATCAATTGAAGTGGAGCGGCATGTGGACTGGGTCAGGTTCATGCCCACTAACCGAATCTGAACCTTTTCAGGTCACCACTGTTGCGGGCAACGAAGTTCGAGGTCGCCCAGACTGTCTAGGGTGTGCTTGTCCAGCCAGGAATCCAACCACGAGTCATTCCATGCGTTCCACGCCTCGTCCGGGGCGTCGGACGAGTGCTGCTCGGCGAAAACCTCGAACGGCGGCGGGGCGCCGGGTTCAATTCCCTCGTTCTTGAGGCACGCATAGATGTCGAGTTCGCGCTCGTAATAGGTCCGCATACTGGCGTCGTTGGTCTGCGAAATGAGATGGCCTTCGTCGACATTCTCGCTGCATGCCATGATGTCTGTGCGATAACGGTCGCTCTCTCCGCTGGCGACGTCAAAAGGCTCCGACGTGCCACCCCACTCGTCGATTGGGAGGTTCCAGCCGCGTGCGTCCATGCACGCCTGGAGGGATGCGGCAACTTCCTCTCGTTTCTGCGCCTGCTCGGCGAACCACGCAGGAGGAGACCATGCGGCCGCTGGGAGGCCGGGTTTCGAGGATGTGCAACCAGTCACGATGAACGCGAGAAGAATGGTGGCAACAGCGCTGTTGAGGTGGATCTTCACTTATGCTCGAATCTGCGTCGTGCGGATAAGGTCCGCGGGGTCACTTCGGTCACAATCACATATGGGTGGAAGCGGAGGTGCCACATCTGGTCTGTGCAGACTTGATGCGGCCGGTAACCTGTTGGCCGCTGTTGAACCCCACATCTAGCGCGCGCACCTTTACTGCGAGCGTTCCACCCTTCTTGGTGTTCGTGAAGTGCTTGGTGTAGTCCGGGGCTGAGCCCTTATCCCACTCCCAGGCTCCGGCGCGGTGAGTGACCCAACCCCGCGCATCGGAGGCGATGAGAACGGCATGGCCCGTTGAGGACGTGCAGGTGATCGATCCGAGGCTCTTCTGGGCGGCGCTTGCTGCCGTCGCGGTCACCCCGACGGCGACAGCGGCGATTGCGATGAGCCCGGTGGCGCGGTGTCGTGCGCTCTGTGATGTCAGCATGTCTCTCCCCTGAGTCTCGATGCCGGTCGCGAGTTGCGTTTGGCGTCCAGCGGGCCGTCCGTCATTGGCGCGACCCTGAAGGGGGCAACGACGGGGAAGGACGCGAACGCCCTTAGCCGCCGTGCGACTACTGAATGGTCCGTCTGCCCCCTCGTGCGCGTCACCCGGACCCGGTGCGCGAGATGAACGTAGCACGGAAGCAAAGACCGTGGCTGCGACTTGGCAGCTTGTTGCGGCGAGCGGTGAGCGCGTCCTCAGGTGAGACGTCGCCCGAAGACGGCGGACCCGACTCGAACAAGAGTCGCCCCCTCCGCGATCGCCCACTCCAGGTCGCGGCTCATTCCCATGGACAGTCCGGTCGCGTCGTGGGTGCCGGGAACGTCCGACGCGGTCACCGCGTCCCGGAGGGTACGAAGCAGGCGGTATCCCTCGCGCACCTCGACCTCGTCCGGCGAGTTGGCGCCGATCGTCATGAGCCCGGCCAGGCGCAGGCCAGGCAGCATCGCGACGGACTGCGCGAGCTCGACGGCGTCGCCGGGCGCCGCACCGTTCTTGCTCCCCTCGCCTGAGACGTTCACTTGTACCCAGATCTCGAGCGCGCCGTCGCCATCCCGACGCACGGCGACGTCGCGCGCTTCGGCGCTTGCCAGGCGGGCGGAGAGCCGGTGCGCGAGTTCGAGTGTCGCGACCGACTGGACCGCCTGTACCCACCGGAGCGCCGAGTTGACCTTGTTCGACTGCAGCGGGCCGATGAGGTGGAGCGCGGATCGGTGCGCGGCGAGATCGGCGTGGATCTCGGGCGCCTTCGCCACGACCTCCTGCACCCGGTTCTCGCCGATGAGCACCGGCAGGGCAGGCCCGGCTCCGGCGGCGTCGTCCCCGCGCCGAAGGTCGACATCCGCCGCGAGCGCCTCGCGCACCGTCGACGCGGGGAGGGTCTTGGTCGCCAGGAGGATGCGCACCGAGCCAGGGGCGCGACCCGCTGCGAGCTCAGCCATGCGCACCCGGTCGCGCACGCTCGCGAGGTTGTCCCGGACTGAGGTGGTCACGAGCGTCGAGCCTAGTGCTGGGCGTGCTCAGCCCTTGGCGATGTCCGCGACCACGGCACCTGTGAGCGCGACGAGGTCGTCGGGTGCGAGCTCGACGTCGAGCCCACGTCGCCCTCCTGAGACGAGGACGGTGTCGAAGAGGTAGACCGTCTCGTCGACGACCGTCGGGTGGGGAGTGCGTTGACCGAGCGGGGAGATGCCGCCGACGACGTACCCGGTGGCGCGCTCGGCATCCTTCACGTCGGCCATCGCCGCGCGCTTTCCGCCGATGGCGGCCGCGAGCGCCTTGAGATCGAGCATGCCGGTGACGGGGACGACGGCGACCGTGAGCGTGCCGTCGACCGTCGCCATGAGGGTCTTGAACACGCGCTCGGGGTCGACTCCCAGCGCGTGAGCTGCCTCGAGCCCGTAGCCGACGTCGTTGGCCGGGTCGTGCGCGTAGTCGTGCGCGACGTGGGGGACGCCTGCGGCCGCGAGGGCCACGAGAGCCGGGGTGCCACCTGACGTGTGCTTCTTGGCCACGACGTGAGCCTATCGAGCGTGCGGCAGCCGGGGGCCGCGCGGTCGCGCGCGAGTCCCGCGTTCTCGGCGCCCGGACCTGCGCGTTCGGG
>JAFABT010000202.1 GCA_023425905.1 Actinomycetes bacterium
GTCGACGGCGGCGAGCATGCGGTCGAGCTCGCCCGCCTTGGCGACGACGAACTTGTCCTCGTGCTCCTTCTGGATCTCGGTGAGCGTCGGCTCGTAGTCGACCTTGGCCCGGCAGTCGAAGTCGGCGAGGGCGATCTCGATCTCCGGCTCGGACCCGACGAGGAGCTTGCGGTCGAGCGGGATCTCGTCAGCGGGCCGGTCACGGTCCTTGAGGTCCATGACCCCGTCAGCCCCGGTGCCGACGGCCTGCCAGTAGGCCGTGAGGGGGTCTGGTCCGGCGAGCGGCCGGTTGTCCATCTCGAGGTCGATCCCCGCCGCGGCCATGCACGCGTTCCACGCCTCGTTGAGGTCGACGACGCGGTCGTCTGCGGGCACGTCTGCGGTCCACAGCTCGGAGACCGCGCGCTGCAGGTCGCTGAACTCGTTCTCCGGCGAGGTGGGCAGCTCGGGCTCGGGGTGCGCGATGCTCGCCTTGCCCGCGCAGCTTGCGGCGAGCTCGTCGTCCGACGCCTGGTACCCGCCGGTGAGGGCCTTGTCGTAGGCCTCCGCCTCGCTGTCGGAGAGCGCGTCGTAGATCGCGACGTTCTGCTCGGAGGTCGCGGACTCGGCCGGGCCCCAGTTCTTCTCGCCCGGGTCGACGCCGTAGCCGAACCGTTCGACGTCGGCGCGCGCGGCCGGGAGCAGCGGCAGCGGCATGACGCTCGTCGCAGAGATCGCCCAGGACGCCTCCGCCGGGGTGTACTCGACCGCGACGTAGTCGAAGCCCTCGTCGATCATGCACGCCGCGATCTCCGCCTGCACCGCGTCGAAGCGCTCCTTGAGGGCGCCCGTGCCGAGGCCGGTGCTCGCCTCGGCGAGCTGTCCGAACGCCGGCAGGTACTTGTTGAGCGGGGACCCGTCGACGGGCACGCCGAGGGTGGGCGCGGGCGGCTTCGCACCGGCGTTCTGGATGTCTTCCTCGAGCACCAGCGCTCCCGAGGACGCGCGCGGGGTCGACGCGGGGGCGTTGGTCGAGCTCTGACCCGCGCCCGCCGATGAGCATCCGACGAGCGCGACGGCGGCGATCACCCCTACCGCCGCCTGCATGGTGTGACGGCTCCTGCGTCGGTTCCTCATGTCTGCCCCTCACTGTGCCTGTCGATTTCATGACTGGGATCGCTCCCAGCGCTGCGGGCGACCGTCCCCTGCGGCCCGGTCCCTCGCGAAGCGCGCCAGGCGCCTCCCACACGTGAAACGGCTGGCGAAGCCCTTTCGTTGTGCGCCCGGAATGACCTCGCGCCCGACGCCGTTGAGCCAGCATGACCCTCGACGACATCGCCCTCACGACGATCGACGGCACACCGACGAGCCTCGCCGCCTGGGCGGGGCAGACGAAGCTCGTCGTCAACGTCGCCTCCCGGTGCGGCCTCGCGCCGCAGTACGCGAAGCTCGAGGAGCTGCAGCGCACCTACGGCGACCGCGGGTTCACCGTGCTCGGGTTCCCGTCGAACCAGTTCCTCCAGGAGCTCAGGTCCGAGGGGGACATCCAGGAGTACTGCTCGACGACGTGGGGCGTCACCTTCCCGATGTTCGAGAAGATCAAGGTCAACGGCCGGGGCCGCCACCCGCTCTACGCCGAGCTCACGAAGACGCCCGACGCGTCGGGCAAGGCCGGTCGCGTCACGTGGAACTTCGAGAAGTTCCTCCTCACGCCGGACGGCACGGTCCACCGGTTCCGTCCGACGGTGCAGCCGGACGCGCCGGAGATCGTCGCGCTCATCGAGGGGTCGGTGCCGCGATGACGGACGCACCTGGGCGTCCCGCCCCGACGATGGTCGAGGCCTACGCCGCGCACTGGGACAGCAGCCGCCTCGACCTCGACGCATACCTGCGGCGGGTGGGTCATGACGGCCCGCTCGCGGCTGACCTCGCGACCCTCACGGCGCTGCACCGTGCGCACCTCGCGGCGATCCCCTTCGAGAACCTCGACGTCATCCTCGGTCGCGGGGTGTCGGTCGACCTGCCGGATGTCGCGGCGAAGCTCGTCGACCGCAGGCGGGGCGGCTACTGCTACGAGCACGCGACACTGTTCGGTGCGGCACTCGAACGCGTGGGCTTCGAGGTCGACCGCATCCTCGCGCGCACGGGCGATCCGCTCGAGCACCCGCGGCCGCGCTCGCACGCGGTGCTCCTCGTGACGAGCCCGACGACCGGGGAGCGCTGGCTCGCCGACGTCGGCTTCGGCTCGGGGTTGCTCGCGCCGCTCGCCCTCGTCGCGGACGGGCCGCACACGCAGGGTGCGTGGACCTACGAGCTCGTCCGGGGCGCGAGCGCACGGGACGGCGCATGGCGGCTGCGCGAGCTCCAGGCCGACGGCTGGGCGACGATCCTCACGTTCACCGAGGAGCCCATGTACCCCGTCGACGTCGAGATCGCGAACACGAACACCGCGACGAGCCCGACGTCACCGTTCACGCAGCGTCCCGTCCTCGTCCTCAAGGACGAGGCGCGCGTGCGTCGCCTCGCCGGCCGGGAGCACTCGATCGAGGGCCCGGGCCTGGAGACGGCGCGCGAGGAGTACACCGACGCGCAGGTCGCGGCACTGCTCCGGGAGGTCTTCGGGGACGCGCTGTCCGCCGAGGACGTCGATGCGGTGGTCGCGTCGCTGCCGGCGATGTCGGGCGTCACTGGTTGAATCGGGAGGAATCGCCCCGTTGCCCGTTGGCGTCGGGGCTGTCCCAGAACGACCGTCACGTGATCGTCGGGAGGCCTCATGCCGGAGACCTGGACGCAGGCCGCAGTCGTGCTCGCCGTTGTCGTGCCCGGTTTCGTCTACCAGGCGTCCCGCCGTCACGTCGCCGGACCAGACCCTGAGCACAAGGAGTTCGGGGCGCGGATCGTCTACGCGATCGTCGGAACTGCGATGTTCGCGGGCCTGTACCTGCTGGTGTTCGGTCGGGTCATCCGCGACTATGTGCGCTCACCCGACCGCGTCCTCGACGACGTTCAGGCAGTCGGGGTGTACATGGTCGTCTTTGCGATCGCACTTCCCTGGCTCGCCGCAAGGATCTGGTACTACGTCGCGACGAGCGAGTGGTACCGCGACCTGGGCGAGCGGGTGACCGGGCGGCTGAGGCTGCGCCGCTCATGGGACCCGACCCCGAGCGCGTGGGACTTCGCGTTCAGCAAGGGCCGTGCCGGATGGGTGCGCGTGCGCTTCCCGGACGGCAGGTGGCTGGGCGGCTGGTTCGGGGAGGACTCGTACGCGACATCGTTCCCGAATCCGCAGGAGCTCTACCTCCAGGTCGGCTACGTCGTCGACAGCGACGGCGCGTTCACCAACGTGAGGTATGCCCCGGGTGGGCTCGTCATCCGGTGCACCGACGCGGTCTCTGTCGACTTTGTGCCCGCCGAGACCGATACTGAGAGAGCCCTGGAGGTGAACTGATGCCCAAGCTCACGACTGAGATCAGCACCAAGCCCGCTCCGCGCGGCAAGTGGTTCGCGCCACCGTCGGGTGGGTACTCCGGGTTGTCGGCATCAGGTCACGTGGTGCCGATCCCCGACAGTCCGCCGACCCACCTGCCTGCCACTGCGGCCGGCGTCGCGAAGCTCCGCGAGCGCAAGGACTGATCAGCTCGCGGGCTCGACCGCTGGCTGCGCCTCCGGGCCGTCGACCCGGGCGACGCGTGGCGCGAGCTCGCGCTCCTCGATGAAGAACGCGAGGACGAGGCCGACGAGCAGCACGGGGACCGCGAGGAGGAACACGGGCGGCATGGCGCCGGCGTAGGCCGACGCGATGGCGTCCTGCACCGGTGGAGGGAGCATCGAGAGGATCTCGGGGGTGAGCGAGCTGAGCCCGAGCTCGCCCGATCCGGGGGCGAGCTCGATCGTCGTGCCCGCCATCTCCGAGGTGAGTCGGCCGATGAACACCGCGCCGAACACGGCGATACCGAGCGACGCACCGATCTGGCGGACGTAGTTCTGCGCCGACGTCGCGGTGCCGAGGACGGCGGGGGCGACGGAGTTCTGCACGATGAGCGTGAGGTTCTGCATGCACGCCCCCACGCCGAGCCCGACGACGGTCATCCCAGCCGCGGTGAACCAGTAGGACGTCGTCGCCGAGATGAAGGAGAGCATGACGAGCCCGACGATCGCGACGATCGTTCCGAGGATCGGGTAGATCTTGTAGCGGCCCGTCGAGGCGATGAGGCGGCCCGTCCCGACGGAGCTGATGAGGATGCCGATCGTCATCGGGATCATCATGAGGCCGGACGACGTCGCGTCGACGCGGTTGACCATCTGCAGGTACGTCGGCAGGTAGGAGATCGCGATGAACATCGCGATGCCCGTCGTGAGGCCGACGAGCGCGGGGAGCACGAAGTTGCGCTCCCGGAACAGGTCGAGCGGCACGATCGGGTCCTCGACGAGGCTCTCGACGAGGATGAACAGCGCGACCCCGACGACCGCACCGGCACCGAGCCCGAGGATGACGGGGCTGCTCCACGCGTACGTCGACCCGCCCCAGCTCGTCACGAGGATGATCGCGGTCGACGTGAGGGCGAGCAGGGCGGCGCCGAGGACGTCGACCTTCTTGCGCGGGCCCGTCGGGGTGTGCGCGTGCAGCGCGAAGATCACGGTGAGCAGGGCGACGACGCCGAGCGGGATGTTGATGTAGAACACCCAGCGCCAGTCGATCTGGTCGGTGAGGAACCCGCCGATGAGCGGGCCGCCCACGGAGGCGAGCCCGAACACGCCGCCGATGATGCCCATGTACTTCGCCCGTTCGCGCGGCGCGACGATGTCCGCGATGATCGCCTGCGCGCCGATCATGAGGCCACCGCCGCCGACGCCCTGGATCGCGCGGTAGACGATGAGCTGCGTCATGTCCTGCGCGAGGCCGGCGAGGATCGAGCCGACGAGGAACACGACGATCGCGAAGACGAACACGGGCTTGCGGCCGATGACGTCGCCCGCCTTGCCGTAGAGCGGCAGCGCGATCGTCGAGGCGAGCATGTACGCGGTGACGACCCACGCGAGGTGCTCGAGCCCGTCGAGCTCACCGACGATCGTCGGCAGCGCGGTCGCGACGATCGTCTGGTCGAGCGCCGCGAGCAGCATCGCGAGGACGAGCCCCGTGAAGGTCCACCGGACCTGCTTGGGGGTGAGCTGGGTCGGGGTCGCCACGGCGTTCTCCACTCGTCGGTCGGTGTGCACCGTCGGGCTTGAACGCGGGCGGGGGCGGCGGCATTCCCGGGGCGCGGAGCGTCACGTGCGGCGGTGGGTCAGGTCAGCGGAGCCATGACATCCCGACGAAGGCCGCCGTTCCGTGCGGGAGCGTCGGCGACTGGCCCGCGGCGAGCGCGCGGCACAGGCCCCAGACCTCGTCTGCGTCGACCTCGCCCGCCAGGCCAGCACCCTCAGGGCTCCAGTGAGCCGTCCATGCCCGGTGGCGCAGCATGACGAACGGCCCGCCGACGACCTGCCGGATCGAGGAGTCCACCGCCTCGAGCAGGTCTCGGGATCCCGAGTCGCACGCGTCGCAGCCGCAGTCGGGGTGGTCCGCGACGACGATGTCCGGGCGCGCGACCGCCACGTCGAGCACCGGGAGCGGGGAGCCGGCGTCCTGCGGCACGTCGCGCTCGAGCAGGAAGAGCGGGAGCGTCCCGGTGGTGGGAGCGGTGAGCCTGGTCCCGCGGTCGATCCACCGTGGCCGGTCGACGCCCCGGGCGACCGGGGTCACCTCCGTCGTCTCGACGCCGAGCATCTCGGCAAGGACGTCCGCCCAGAGCCGCGCCCGCACCTGCGCGATGCGGTAGCGCGGCGCATCGGTGACGCGGGAGTACCCCTCGGTCGCGGGCTCACGGTCCGGGTGCGGGTCTGGCCACGACGGGAGGTCCAGCCGGGCGTAGCGCGCGGCGACCTCATCGGTGAGCGCGGTGATGGTGAGGGCCATTCACCGTCGAGCTGACGCCTGGGTCATTGGGCGCACGCCTGTCCCCATCCGATCTGGAGGACCTCGTCGCCGCCGGCGTCGCCGCTCGTCGCGATGTCGTATGACGTCACGTCGCCCGCGTAGTAGTTCCACATGAGGCCGTCGTCGCCTCCCTCCCACGGTCCCATCGGTGCGACACCGGGATAGGTGGCCATCATGGTGTCGACCGTGTCTCCGAGGGCGAGGCCTTCGATCGTGCGCAGACCGGTCCGCTGCCCCAGCCGCGCGTCGATGAGCCACCCGCCGACGTATGGGGCCGACGCCGTCATCTCCGTGCCGTCGGGGGCCATCCACTCGAGGTCGCGGTCAGAGATGAAGACGACGAAGTCGCCCCACCGGTACTGCCGACCCTCGAGTGCCCCCGAGTAGCAGCTGACGTCATACGTCGCGTCGTAGGTGCCGATGCGCTCGGTGAGGAATCCCACGACCTCGTCTTCGGAGGCGAACATGGGCAGCCCGCCCACGCTGCCCCCGCCCGTGAGGATGCCGTCCCCGTCGACCGGAGCGGGGCCATCGGTGGGCTCGGGCTGGTCGTCCGGGTCGGGCTCGGGCGCACTGGCGGTCGCGTCCTCCATCGCCGCGATGATCGCGCGGTTGGTGGGACCGACGAGGTCGGCGCCGTTGACCGCGTCCGTGCCGTAGTCGAGACCGCAGCGCAGCGCGAGCGCGATGAACGGCCGCTCGACGATGTCGGCGAAGTACGCCGACTCGGTCCAGGCCGGCACCCGGAGGATGTCGGACATTCCCTCGGCGAGCGATGTCCCGTCGCCCGCGGCGTCCTCGCACGCGCTGCTCTCCGCCTGCTCCGTGAGCAGGAGTCCTGCTGCCTGCCGGGCTGCGGTGTTGGACGGCGCGTCTCCGCGAGACGTGAGGCTGACGATGCCAGCCCCGAGCGCGACGAGCACGAGCACTGCGGCGCCGGCGAGAACCAGCCGCGGCCCCCGGGTCGGCGCGGCGCGGGCGACCCACGCCGGCATGCGGCTGAGGAACGAGGGCGAAGCGGGGGGCGCGGGAGTCGGCGGGACCGGTGCCGGCTCGTCCTGCAGGCCGAGAGGACGATCCGGGGGCTCCGTCACGCTGGCCGGCCCTGGGTCTTGTGCTGCCTCGCGCCGCGTGGCGATCATCCCGCGCACGACCGTCGCACCGAGCGCGATCGGCAGGACGAACCCCACAGCAGGGAAGCTCCAGCTTCCACTCGTCTGTGTCATGACGAAGGCGCCGTAGCCCCCGAAGACGAGTCCGGTGGCGACCATGGCGGCTCGCTTGCTGGCGTCGAGCCCGGACCCGGGGAGCAGCGCAAGGACGACGACTGCGAGCCCAGCGACGACCGCGAGAGCGTCCATCGTCACGGAATCCTGACCGGGGCGGGCCGACGGCCGCGCGCGGCGACGTCCGGGCCGCGCCTGCCCGACAGGTCGCCCAGGCCTGATCGACCTGCGTCGCGACCGCCTTCGTGAGGGCTCATACAGTCGGTATCGGTTGCGTTCGCTCGTGCTTGAGGGCACGGGCGCGTGTTCCCGCGCTCCACAGAGCGACCGCGTGGTCTCCCGTCACGCGTGCCGCTCGAGCGCCTCCACCAGCAGGGCGACGAGCGCTTCGAGCTGGACGTCGGCCGAGGACTCGCCGTTGTCCTCGCCGGCACCGTCGAGCGCGCGGGCGGCGAGGCCGGACTTGGCGTCGATGAGCTCGGCGATCTTGGAGTCGATGGTCTGGGCGGCGATGATGCGCCACGCGGTGACGGGCTCGTCCTGGCCGATGCGGTGGATGCGGTCGATGGCCTGGGTCTGCTCGGCGTCGGTCCAGGACAGCTCGGCGAGCACGAGGTTGGAGGCGACCTGGAGGTTGAGGCCGACGCCGGCCGCCATGAGCGAGCACACGACGATCTGGACCTCGGGGTCCTCGGTGAACTCCTTGATGGCCTTGGCGCGGGCGCGCGGCGTCTGGTCACCGCGGATCGAGCTGTACCGGATGCCGCGGTCGGCGAAGGTCTGCTCGGCCTGGTCCATGACGTCGACGTGCTTGGCGAAGAACACGACCTTGCCGACGTTGCGGGCGAGCTGGGCCGCGTAGTCGGCGGCGAGGCCGGCCTTGGCCTGCCCGATGCGCCGGACCATCGTGAAGACGTTCTCGCCGCTGGCCTTCGAGCTCGAGTCCTTGAGCTCGGCGGCGGCGACGCGGCGCGCGAGCTGGAGGTCGATGCCCTCGACGGCGTCACCGCTACGGTGCGCGAGCGCGGTGCGGTAGTGCTCGACCATGCGCGCGGCGAGGGTCGCCTCAGCGGCGCGGATCGAGCGTCCGACAGGCCCGTCGAGCTCGACCGGCAGGTCGGCGACGCGGCGCGCGGGGATGTCGGCGACGACGTCGACCTTGCGGCGGCGCACGATGCCCTGGTCGATGACGGCAGTGCGCGCGGCGGCGTAGAACCCGAGGTCGCCGGGGGTGAGGCCGGTGTCCTCGAGGGCCTTCATGAGCGCGCCGACGGGAAGCTTGTCGTCGATCCAGCCGAGGTACTGCCAGATCGCCCGGAAGTCCTCGATGTCGTTGATGAGCGGGGTGCCGGTGAGGGCCATGAGCAGCGGCTTCGCGGTGCGCTCGCGGATCCGCTCGGAGATCGCAAGGACGTGCTGGGAGCGCTGGGAGCTCTTGTTCTTGATGAAGTGCGCCTCGTCGACGACCATGCCGCGGAATCCGTGGTCGCCGAGCCAGCCGGCGTGCCGGTCGAGGATCTCGTAGTTGACGATGACGACGTCGGCGAACCCGTCGACCTCCTCCCCGTCGCCGTGGACGACGGTGGCCTGCCGCTGCGGGATCCACAGGCCCACCTCGTGGGCCCAGTTCGTCTTGACGACGTTGGGGACGACGACGAGCAGCGGGAACGCGTGCGCGGCCTGGGCCGCGAGGAGGGCCTGGGCGGTCTTGCCGAGGCCGGGCTCGTCGGCGAGCAGGAAGGTGCGGTGGCCGCGGGCGGCGGCCGTGACGACCTGCGCCTGGTGCGGCATGAGGGCGCGCCCGGCGGGGACCGTCACGGGGCGCGGCTCAGGGAGGTCCATGCACGCGGGGGCGCCGGTCGCAGCGACCTCGAAGGAGCGGAACAGCGGCTCGAGCAGCTCCCAGCCGGCCAGGCGCCGGGCTCGCGAAGCGACGCGCTCGGCGGCGGCCTCGAAGTCGGGGGCGAGGAAGGGGTTCGCGAGCTGGCGTGCCATGACGGACTGCGGCACGACGCGCTTCTCGGCACCGGGGGCGGCGACGGGGCGCGGGGCGGGCTCGGGCTCCTCGGGCGGCTCGAGGCCCCCGGCACGCATGAGGCTCGCCTTGTACTCGCGTGCCGCGTCGGACACGCGGGCGTCCTCGGTGAGCAGCTGGAGCAGGGAGGTGTCGCGGGCGGCGATCTTCGCCAGGACGGTCGCGATGCCGTCGAGCCGCTTGAGCTCCGCGGTGCGCTTCGCGGCGGACAGCTCGGAGTCGGCCTGGAGGCGGGCGCGCCCTTCCCGCATGAGCAGCGCGCAGACCTGGAACTTGGTCCGGACCGCGGGGCGCGTCGGCGGCCGCTGGACGATCGTGTCGAGCTCGCGTGCGACGCGCACGAGCACCGCGGTGAGGCCCTGCTCGGCGGCGCCCGAGGTACGACGACGCTGACCGCCGCCCGCATCGGGGCGCGCGCGACCGGACCGGCGCTGACCTGGTCGTGCCACGTCTCCTCCTTCATAGCGCCCGAGCCGCCGATGCGGCGCGACGCGACGGTGCCGCGGTGCTCGCTGGCGTCGGCGGCTCGCCGACGCACAGGGGTGTGCCGCGCCCTCCGAGGGCGGCACCTGCCAGGGGCCACGACCCGTGACCGAGCCGCACACCCGCACGGGGCCCACCGGGACTGACCGCGCTCAACCGCTAGGCGTCCTGAGACGACGCGGGCGCAGCCGGGGCCGTGCGTGACCTCCTGCGAGAACGAATGCTACCGCTGGGCGGGGCCGGCCGTGCGTGGGCGCGCTGTGAAGGTCGTCGCAGCGGCGGCGCCACGCTCTGCCAGGGTCCGGAACGCGTCCGCGTCGTCGGCGCCCTTGAACCGCGCCGAGACGAAGGTCGCGGCGTCGTGCCCGGGGATCTCGCGCGGCCCGAAGCGTGGGCCGGTCACCGTCCCACTCTTCGACAGCACGGGCCAGCTCCCCGACGGTCGTGCTCACGGTGACGAAGAACTCGTAGAGAAGACACCGGCTCGAGCGTTCGCGTCTGGGCTATGGCGACCGCGTTCCCGGCCGTCGGCGTCGCGAGGTCGGCAACCGCCCCCGAGGCGCGCCGGCCCGCGGAGCACCACCGCGGCCTTCACGCCGAGCCGGGCATGCACAGGGCGACCGGCCTCCAACGAGTGCGCCACACCCTCGATGACAGGCGATGCGGGGCTGGCGGCCAGTGCCCGTTGGCGTGGAGGGGGAACCTGTGATCATTGAGCCCGCCGCATCGGGACCGGCTATGGCACTCTGACCTACGTGACCGAACCGGCGGCGCTCTGGGCAGAGTGGAAGCGCATCACGCGGTTCCTGAACAGCACCCAGATCGCCTTTGCGCGCGAGCGGCTTGTCTGGGGCTCCCTCGAGCTGGAGCCCGCGACGGATGTGCGCCTCCATGTACCGACGGAGCGCGGGCGGTACGTGGTCCAACTTGACGAACACCTCGACTCTCTAGCGGACCTCGACGCACTGCGCGCCGCCGTCTTGATCCAGAGCTACGCGGTCGCGGAGGCGGCGGCGTGCGACCGCCTCGGCTTGGACCAGAGGACGGCTGGCGGCGTCGAGGATTGGGGCCGCGCTCTGCTGGAGACAAACGGGCGATCGTGGGCGCATGTGCATGGCGGGCTCGCGGGGATCGTCGAAGTGGCTGTCGCCCGAAACGCATACGCGCATGCAGCCCACCTTGTCGACGCCAAGGCCGCAGCCCGGTTGTCCCGGGCCGGATCTCAGCGTTGGGCGGCTGGTGAGCCTGTTGAGCTGGGGTTCGCGGACGTCGTTGAACTTCGGTCGCGAATCCGATCGCTGCTCCGCCATGGCGGCTTCCATCAACAAGGCTCGACGGCCACCTGACGGCGGGCGCGACTCGAGCCGTCGCTGACAGTCCCCGCGTGATCGCGCACTCCGCGCGCGTCGACCCAGCCGCGTGACGGGACAAGCCCCACTCCGCGTCATCTAGCACGCGTGATGACGGAACCAGCCCTCGGAACGCCGTCATCGCACTTGTTTGCGTCATCGCCGACGACGCCAGTTCGTCATCGCTCTGTCTATCGGGCGTGAGGAGTCTGGCGTCGTGCGCACGACCCGACTCCCCTACCTTGCCCCGCGTGACGCGCCAGGGCGGCAGGCAGTCACGCATCTTCTCGCCTCGTGCCGCACACCTGCAGGTAGCGGAGGTCGGCGTCAGTGGGGGCGGTGGTGCGCGTGATGTCGATGCACAAGCTCACGGCCGGGGACGGGTACACCTAGCTGACCCGGCACGTCGCCGCGGGCGACGCCGGGCTGGACGCCGGGGCGTCGCTGACCGCGTACTACCAGCAGACCGGCAACCCCGCTGGCCGCTGGTACGGCGAGGGGCTCGCTGGTCTTGGTGACGGGACGCAGCGGCTGCGCCCGGGCGACGTCGTGACCGAGGCGGCGATGACGGCGGTGTTCCGCGATGGCGTCGACCCGCTCACCGATGACGCACTCGGCCGTCCCTACCGCGTGTTCGATGACGGGAAGCGGCACGCCGTGGTCGGGTTCGACCTGACCTTCACTGCCCCGAAGTCGGCGTCGGTGCTGTGGGCGCTGGCCGATGACGCGACGCGCGTCATCGTCTATGACGTTCACCGGGCGGCGTTGGCGTCATCGCTGGAGTTCGTCGAGCAGCGCGTCATCCGCACGTGCATCGGCGAGGCGGGGCGTCATCAGGTCTGCACCCGCGGGATGGTCGCCGCGGCGTTCGACCACTGGGACACGCGGGCCGGTGACCCGAACCTGCACACGCACGTCGTCATCGCCAACAAGGTCCAGGGTCCCGACGGGGCGTGGCGCAGCCTCGACGGGCGCACCGTGCACGCCGCCGTCGTCACGGTGTCGGAGCTGTATGACGCGCTGCTGGCCGACGAGCTCGCGCGGCGGCTGCCGGTGGAGTGGTCGATGCGCGAGCGCGGGCCGCGCCGGAACCCGGCGCTCGAGGTCGACGGGATCGGCGAGGACCTGCTGAGCCAATTCTCGACGCGGGCCGAGGCGATCCATTGCGCCGAGCAGGAGCGGCTCGCCGAGTTCGAAGCCAGTCACGGCCGGGCGCCTGCTCGCGTGGAGAGACCCGAGCCCGCCAGCACCTGACCCGCGCGACGCGGCCCCCGAAGACGGTGCTCCCGCTGGCGGACCTTCTGGCTGGCTGGGCGAACCGTGCCCGCGCGCTCACAGGGCTCGAGCCGCGCGACCTGGCCGCCCGGGCGCTGGTCGGCGCGTACGGGCGACCGCTGCACGCGCACGGCGTCGGGGACCGGAGGTCCAAGCGGCGATGGTCGCCCAGGTCCTCGATGACGTGTCGACGCGGCGGTCGGTCTGGACGACGTGGGACCTCGGCGCCGCCGCCGTCCGCGCGTCGAAGCTGCTCCGGATGGCGTCGCCGACCGAGCGTCGGGCGCTGCTGAACCAGGTTACGGCCGAGGCTGCGGCGGCATGCGTGCACCTGGACGACAACCGCGACCCTGCCACGCGGCGCGTCGGCGAGTCGCTGTTCACCTCGACCGAACTGCTCGGGGCGGAGAAGGTGCTCATCGATGCCGCCGAGACCACCGGAGCACCGGCACCGGCCGGCGGAGGTGCTCAGCGCCATCCAGCTGCGCACCGAGCGCCACATCGGCGCCCTCGCCCCCGACCAGCGCGCGGCCGCGGAGGCCGTCATCACCTCCGGGCGTCTGCTCGACGTGCTCGTCGGGCCGGCCGGATCGGGCAAGACCACAACGCTGGCCGCGCTGTCCTCGTTCTGGCGGCACGGCATCGGGTCGGTGGTTGGGCTGGCGCCGTCGGCGACCGCGGCCCGAGCGCCGGCGGAGTCGCTCAGGGTGCCGTACGAGACGACCGCGAAGTGGCTGCACGAGTCCATCGGCGACGGCGCCACCACCCGGGCGCTCCGCTACGCCGACGCCGTCGCCCGCAAGGCCAGCCGCGACTACCCGGAGCAGCGCGCGGCCACCGAGGAGCACTGGCGGCTGCGCGCCGAGCAGGACCAGAGGCGGTTCTCCCCCGGGAAGCTCGTCATCATCGACGAGGCCTCCCTGGCCGACACCCGCACGCTGGCCGCGATCGTCGAGCAGGCGCGGGCGGCTACGGCGAAGGTGCTGCTGGTCGGGGACCACCTGCAGCGCGGGTCGGTCCACGCAGGCGGCGCGTTCGGCATGCTTGCCCGCCGCGGACCCACGGCCGAGCTCACCAGCCTCTGGCGCTTCAGCCAGCCGTGGGAGGCGCGGGCCAGCCTCGAGCTGCCAGGACAGTGAACAGGAGCGCCAGCTCCGGAAGGTTCATCTCGAAGGCTGCCGCTGCGCGGTGGCCTGGCAAGACAACGACGGAGCAGGTCGGGCACGGCACAGGCAACGGCCAGACGGTGCACCGCAGCGCCGCCACACGGCGCTTCGTTACCAAGCGCCGTGCCGACGGCGACCCCGGCGGCACGATCGCTCAGCGCGTCTGAGGTAGTCGCGGAAGGGGCCCTCAACCGGCTGGGCCCCTTCCGTGCGACTAACTCGGACGGACGGATCTTCACCCGGTCGTGGGCGCCGTGACGACCGACTGCATCCACTCCTGAAGCGCCGGCAGGAGCAGCCCCGTGAGCCCTTGCCCCTTATCGAAGATGTACCAGATCACGGGCTGGTACCACTGCGTCAGCACCATCAGGCCGACGACCAGAACTAGGGCGGTGCGCACCCAAGCCTTCGGCAGGACCTCGAGAAGTAGGTCGACGACATCTGAGCCACGCATGATGAAAGGGTGACATTCGCCGCCGACACGCGCTCCGCCCGTGCGACCATGGCGGGGTCGACAGCCAAGGGAGGGACTCAGTGCCGGAATCTTGGGTGCAGGTGGCTGTGGTGCTGACGGCAGTCATGCCTGGCTTCGTCTACCAGGTGAGCCGTAGACGTGTCGGGGGGCCAGACCCCGACGAGCGCGAGTTCGGAGTCCGGATCCTTCGAGCGATCGCCGCCAGCGCCGTGTTCGCCGGGCTCTACGCGCTTGTACTCGGCTCGACCATCGTCACCTACGTGGAAGACCCCGCCCGGGCGCTCGCCGACATCCAGTTGATGGGCCTTTCCTTCCTCGCCCTCGTCGTGGCGACCCCCTGGGCGGCCGCCCGATTAGTTTTTTACGTCAGAACCAGCGGATGGTTCCAGGCCGCCGCAGTATCGGTAGTCGCGAAGTTGAGACTCAAGCGCCCCTGGAACCCGACCCCGAGCGCTTGGGACTTCGCATTCGCCAGACTCCAGCCCGGCTGGGTTCGCGTGCGCCTCGCAGACGGTTCGTGGGTCGGCGGGTGGTTCGCAGAGAGGTCCTTCGCGAGCTCGTTCCCGGAGCCCCAGGAGCTCTACGTCGAGGTCGGGTACGTGATGGCCGACGACGGCAAGTTCACCGAGGAGGTTTCCGCTCCCGCGGGCATGGTCGTGCGGTGCCAGGACGCAGTCGTCGTGGACTTCATCCCCTACGAGTCCGACAATGGTCGCGAGGAGGCGTGATGGCGAAGAACACGAAGTCCACCCGGTCCACCGGGACGTGGGTTGCACCCTCGAAGGGCGGCTACTCGGCCGAGGCCCGCAGCGGCAAGGTCGTCCGTCGGCCAGCGACCCCACCGAAGAACGGCGCATCCGCCTCGAAGAAGTCGGTCGCATGACGGATGACCGCACGCTGCGCGGGGTCGTCGAGCCTCCCGCCCCGGACAAGAAGCGCCTGACGGCCGGTTACCAGCCTGTAGCCCGCGACGCGCGCGCGACGACACCCCCGAAGCCTCCAACCGAGACTCCGGCATCGGCGCCAAAGAAGGCGGAGTGAACTCGATGGCCAACGACAGTCGACCGGCGAGCGGGCAGGGCTACGAAGAGAAGGGCTGGACTCCGACGGCCACCGGGCCGCAGCAGGTTCCCAAGCCTCCGTCGACACCGGCCAGCCCCGCGAACGCCCCAACGCCGAAGAAGTAGTAGTCCAGTGCCCGGTCATCTCGTCGCGGCGCCGCAGCCCGCATCGGCCTGCAAACTCCTCGCGCGACCGCGTCCGGCCGACAAGGCACGGCGCCGCGCGATGCCTCGTCCGCCGGCGTTAGTCCACGTGCTTGACAGACTGTCCACTTCCTGAGACAAGTCGCCGACCACACGCTGACTAATACCCAACAGATCGGACAGGCTCCCAGCGCAATCGCGGCACCCATACCACCTCTGACCTGCAACAACACCCTTGTGCGCCTGGGCAGATTCGAACTGCCGACACCCGCTTTAGGAGTTCGATCTTGGACTGTGGACAACCAGCTGACCTGCGGAACTACATGCGGGTAGTTCGCGTGGGGACCCCGTTCCGGAGTGTTCGCTGACCACACGCTGACCACGCGGCGCGACGAGCCGCTCAGCCCGGTCTCCGCTAACTCAGTACGTCCCGGCCTCGACTACTGAGTACCGGCGGCGGACGCCGGTAGGTTCAGAGGAGTGGGAGACGTGACCGAAGTTCCGCCACCAGATTGGGCGGCCCTGTATAGGAAGCATCGCGACGCGATGTACAGGGTCGCCGCGCGCAACCTGCGAGGTTCCGGACGGGAAGCCGAGGCCGAGGACGTCGTCACTAACGCGATGGTGTCGCTTATGGAGAACCCACCGCAGAGCGTGAAGAACTGGGAAGCGATGATGGTGAAGGCGACTAGGCTGCGCGCCCTCGATCATCTGAAGTCAGCAGCGGTACGGCATGCCTCTGGCACAGAGCTCGTGGACGATGATGGCGCAGTACAGACCGCCATCGAAGACGACGTGATCGAGGCTGTCGATCGGGAGCGAGCCGCCGCCGCGGCCTGGGACAAGTTGTCACTCCTCGACGAGCGTCATCGCCGGATCGCCTGGGAGTACATCGCCAAGGGTCGACCGCGTGACGCGGTCGCTGCCGAACTCGGCGTCTCACCAGCGCGCGTTAGCCAAATGGCGACCAAGGCACTGAGAGAACTCAAGGAAGCCCTGCAGAAGGAGGGAGTGACACCATGACGGAAGACCGCCGGGAGGAAGAGCTGGTCATGCTGGTCGCCGACCACGTCGGCGGAATCAAGCGCTCCCAAGACGACGTCGATCCCGCCCTCGCGCCCGAGGCGATCGAGTTGCTGGACATCGCCGACCTGCTGTGGGAGGCGGCTCACGGTGCACCGCCGTTGGAGCAGGACCCCGTCGCAGCGATGCTTGGACTGGTGCCGGACATCAGTCGCTCACTGAAGGAGGGCGCACTGAGGCAGGCCATCCAGGCGGCGGGACTCAAGCCGAGCACGCTGGCACAGAAGCTCTCGGATCGCGGATGGGAAGTCTCAACCCGCGATGTCTTTAATTGGCAAACACGGGGCGACGCATCGGTATCCCCCGCCCTCATTCAAGCTATCGCCGAGGTCACGGGGACGGCTGCCGAAAAGTTGACGGTGGACCGTGGCGAAGCGCCCGGTCACCAGGCACTTCAGTCAGTGACCTCATCGGCTGCCTTCAAGGCGTTGGCCGAGCGTTGGGCGCGCCTACGCGGAACGACTACGAGCCTGGGCGCCTCGGCGCTCGAGGCCCGGCTTGCGGCCTCGGTCTTTCGAGGGAAGCACCCGACCGAAGGCCAGATGATTGCATCGCTGGAAGAACTGATCACCGCGCTTGAGACACGAAGTGACGAAGGTCGTTGAGGAATGTGCCGCGATCGCCCTCGCCGGGCTCGCGGATGACATCGCCAGTCGATTCGCCGACGATCCCCTCGGCACCCTGCGCGAAGACCTCCACCTGACGGTTAGAGCAGTCGGTCAGCTCGACGCCTCCAGGTCCGACGGTGGTGTGTGTGACGGCGTCTCTTACCTAAGCGACGGCGTCGTCCTCTACCGGAGCACAGGTAACCGCAGAGAGAACTTCACGTTAGCCCACGAATTCGGGCACTGGCTGGTCGACAAAACCGACGCGATCTACGACAGGCTCGCCGACCTCGATGACGCCGCCAAGGTGCTGGAGTCCGTGTGCGACCGGATCGCCCGCCTCTTGCTCCTGCCAGATGACCGCCTTGCAAGCGTCTTGAACGCAGCCGCCGTGGAGGCCAGGCACGTCACCGACTTGTATGACGCCACCAACGCCAGCATCCATGCGTGTGTAATCGCTTTGAAAGACCGACTACCCGCGCTGGGCGCCGTCCTCGTCATCAGACACGGCGCGAACGAAGTCCTCTACGCCAGCGTCCGACCTGACGACGTTTACGGCTGGCCCGAGGTTCACCCGTGGCCAGGCCAAGCACTCCCCACAGCCCACCCGCTCCGCGTCATACGTCCGGGCGGAAGGCTTCGCCAACGCACGTTCTGGGCGATGCCCTGGGGCGCAAGGGCCGAGTTCTACATGGACGCCGTCGCGGACTCCCGTCGAACGATTGCCGTTCTCTCGGCCGAAGACCTCTGGCAGGCGGAGCGATTCCACCCGACCATCAAGCGCGACTTCGACCAGCGGCCCGAACTCGAGGTCAACTGCTGCGGGCAACTGCACAAGTTCCGAGGTTGGCCGTGCACCACCTGCGGGGAGGGCTACTGCCCGACGTGCGGAAACTGTCGCTGCCAGAAGCAGATGGCGGCCGAGGTCCTATGCGGTGGGACCTGCTACATGCAGTACCTGCCTCACCTCCTCGTGGACGGACTCTGCGAGGACTGCCGCTAACTCGAACCGGCGCCACCTCGACTACTAGGTGGGAGGACGCTACGACGGTCGGGCGGCTCTCGGAATCGAGGTGAGGAGCATATGGCGAAGAACACCGGACGCGGCCACCGCGTCGGTACGGTGAAAGGACGCAGCGAATTCAAGGTCGGCAAGACCTGGTTCAAACGCGACACCTCCACCGGCCGCATCATGAATGGCAGCCCTCAGCAGCACAAGGGCGTCCGCAACGAGAAGTAGGCGTCGCGGCGGTTGGCGGCCGGTGCCGCTA
>JAFABT010000227.1 GCA_023425905.1 Actinomycetes bacterium
CGAGCGCACCGACGAGGCCGCCCACGACGACGAAGGCCCGGAGCTTCGGGGCGCGCCGCACCCGCGCCGGTTCTGCGACCGCCCGCAGGTGGTCCTCGTCGGGCACGGCGGTCCGGTCGGGCGCGGCGGCCCCGTAAGGCGCGGCCGGGGTGGGCTCAGGGAGGCTCTGGGTCACGGCCCGATCCTACGGCGCCCCCGTCTGGACGTCCGAGGTCTCACGCCGACCCGGTCAGAGGATGGGCAGGTGCGCTGACAGGTCGGTGCGCTCGCCCGAGGCGCGCACGCGATGGTTCGCGACGGCGTCGTCCCAGGTGAGGCGACCGGTCACCAGGTCGAGCCACGCAGCAGGGTCCGCCTCGACGACGCTCGGCGGGGTGCCCCGGGTGTGCCGCGGGCCTGCGACGGCCTGCGTCACTCCGTCCGGGGGGACGCGGATCTCGACCGCGTGCCCGGGCGCCCGGGCCGCGAGCTCTTCGAGACTGAAACGCACGGCCAACCGCCGGACGGCGGTGCTCGCGGACGCCGGCTCCTCGGACCAGGACCGCAGCGCCTCACGGCCCGCCACCGGGTCGATGCGTCGGCGCGGGATCGAGCTCGCCGGCGGAGGGGGGACCATCCGGCAAGGCTAGTCCTGCGCGTACGAGCGCCCCCGCAGGTACCTCGCGCCACCCGCCGGTAGGGTCGGTCGCAGGACGACACCCAGCACGCAGCCAGGAGGACAGCCATGAGTGGCACCACCGACGACGAGCGCGGCCGAGGTCAGCGCGGGTTCTTCTCACGCGTCACCGATCCGGTGGCGGACCTGCTCCATCGGGAGTTCGTCAAGCTCGAGGAGTCCATCAAGGCGAAGATCGACGCGGCGAAGGAGTCCGTCACCTCCTCGATCCAGTCGAAGGTCGACGAGTACAAGGCGAGCGTCGTCGCCTTCGTCGTCGGCGCCGTGCTCGCGGTCCTGGGCCTCCTCGTGCTCGTGGCCGCCGCCGTGCTGGCCCTCACGCTCGTGCTGCAGCCGTGGGCCGCGGCGCTCGTCGTGGCCGCGACGTTCTTCCTCGTCGCTGCGCTGCTGTTCTGGTACGGCAAGCGCTCGCTGCCCGGCCAGGACGACGAGGCCGAGGCCGCACAGGCCGCGGCCGACAGAGCAGCCGCACGCGCCAGGGACGAGGTCGAGGACGTCGACCACATCTGGACCGACTGACCGGCACCGCTCTCGACGCACGACACGACGACGCGGCCCCCGCCAGAACCTGGCGGGGGCCGCGTCGTCGTACAGGTGTCAGACGCGCCCGGCAGAGGAGCGCACCTGACGACCGGTGGGACTCGCTACTTGGAGCCCTGCTGCGGGACGCCGCCGAGGAGCCCGCGGACCTCGGACTCGCGGTAGCGGCGGTGACCGCCGAGGGTGCGCACTGAGGACAGCTTGCCCGCCTTCGCCCAGCGCGTGACGGTCTTCGGGTCCACCCGGAAGAGGTTGGCGACCTCGGCGGGCGTGAGCAGCGTGTCGTTCGCGTCGATATGGGTGGCCATGATCCTGCCTCCTGGTGCAGTGGCGGGCTCAGCGCGCTCAGCCCGGGTCTCGGGCCGACGTGGTGCTCGCCGATCGTGTCGTTCAATTCTTGACGACCCGCGGGGGTCGCGTACGGGGACCTATGTCCCGACGTAGCGTGATCCGCGGCCGTGGGGGCGCTTCGTTCCCCCTAATGTGCCTTATGCCCGGTTCCCTCGCATGCGCAGATCGGGTGAGTTGTGTCGCACCCGCTCCGCTGAGAGGGAACGAGGTGGCCCTCACCCCGGCGCACGTTGTACCGTGGTGCTCGAACAGACGAGACTGAACTCCGGGGCCGCACGTGTGAGCACGGTGCCGCCCCGCTTTACGTTAAGGGGGTCGGAGCCATGGGGCGCGGCCGTCAGAAGGCGAAGCAGACCAAGGTTGCTCGGGAGCTGAAGTACTTCAGCCCCGACACCAACTATCAGGCTCTCGAGATGGAGCTGACGTCTGCCACCCACACGGATGTTGCGACGGAGCCGCGGCGCTCCGTCGACGAGGACCGGGGCGAGGACGACTACCTCCCGTGGGCCGAGCGCCGCTGAGGCGCCAGCCGACCTTGAGCGCCCTCGGCGCGTCGATCCTCCTTGGCGCCGACCTTCCGTAGGTCGGCGCCACCGACTCGACTCTCGCCCTCGGGCACCGAGGACGTCAGGCACAGCGCCTGCGCAGAGGACAGCGACTGCACAGCGGCCGCTGCTGCCATGACCGCGCGCCCCCGCGCTCAGCTCACGCGGTAGCTGCCCGTCAGGTGGACCGCACCGGCCTGCACGCCCTTCGTCCCAGAGACGAGGTCCGGGTCGCCCGTCTTGTCACGGGCCTCGTCGATCTGGCGGACCGTGCCGAGGACCCACGCGTCGAGCCCGAGCTCCGTGGCGTGCGCGCGCACGCCGTCGGCGGCGTCGGCGGCGACGATCGCGACCATGCCCACACCGAGGTTGAGCGTCCCTTCGAGGTCGGTCCACGGGACCTGACCGAGGTGCTGCACGACGGAGAAGACCGGCGGCACGACCCAACCGGAGCGGTCGACGTCCGCGACGAGACCCGCGGGCAGCACCCGCGCAAGGTTCGCCGCGAGCCCGCCGCCGGTCACGTGGGTGAAGCCATGGACGCCGCCCGCGGCCCGCTCGACGAGCGCGAGGCAGTCCGAGGCGTAGACCCGGGTCGGCTCGAGCAGCTCGGCACCGAGCGTGCGGCCGAACTCCGGCACGTCCCGGTCGAGGGACCAGCCCGCGACCTCGACGACCTTGCGCACGAGCGAGTACCCGTTCGAGTGCAGACCGGACGAGCCGAGTGCCACGAGGACGTCGCCGTCGCGCACCCGCTCCGGGCCGAGCAGCGCGTCGGCCTCGACGACGCCTGTCGCCGCACCCGCGACGTCGTACTCGTCGGGGCCGAGCAGGCCCGGGTGCTCGGCGGTCTCGCCGCCGACGAGAGCCGTGCCCGCGACCTGGCAGGCCTCCGCGATCCCGCGGACGACGTCCGCGATCCGCTCCGGGACGACGCGGCCGCACGCGATGTAGTCCGTCATGAACAGCGGCTTCGCCCCGACGACGACGATGTCGTCGACGACCATGCCCACGAGGTCGAAGCCGATCGTGTCGTGGATGTCGAGGGCCTGGGCGATCGCGACCTTCGTGCCGACGCCGTCCGTCGACGTCGCGAGCAGCGGTCGCCGGTACGTCGTGAGCGCGGCCGCGTCGAACAGGCCGGCAAAGCCGCCGACCCCGCCGATCACCTCGGGTCCGTGCGTCGCGCGCAGTGCCCCCTTCATGAGCTCGACCGCGAGGTCACCCGCGTGGGTGTCCACCCCGGCGGAGGCGTAGGTCACGGGCTGAGGGGTGCTCACGGCTGCTCCAGTGCGGTGGCGCCACCGGCGCCGGTGATGAGGGAGAGCAGCCCGTCCTCCGGGCTGCCGAGGGACGGCGGGGCGTGCTCGGCCGCCACGCCCTTGCCGAGGAACGCGTCGTCGGGGAGCGGGATCGGGTACGAGCCGGTGAAGCATGCGGAGCACAGCTGGGAGGACGGCTGCTCGGTCGCCTCGATCATGCCCTCGAGCGAGATGTACCCCAGCGAGTCGGCGCCGAGGGACTTGCCGATCTCCTCCGCCGAGAGTCCGTTCGCGATGAGCTCGGCCCGGGTCGCGAAGTCGATCCCGTAGAAGCACGGCCACTTGACCGGGGGTGAGGAGATCCGCACGTGGACCTCAGCCGCGCCGGCCTCGCGCAGCATGCGCACGAGCGCCCGCTGGGTGTTGCCGCGCACGATCGAGTCGTCGACGACGACGAGGCGCTGCCCACGGATGACGTCACGCAGCGGGTTGAGCTTGAGCCGGATGCCGAGCTGGCGCAGCGTCTGCGACGGCTGGATGAACGTCCGTCCCACGTAGGCGTTCTTCGTGAGGCCGAGCGCGAACCGGATGCCTGACTCGGCCGCGTAGCCGACCGCTGCGGGCGTACCCGACTCCGGGACCGGGATGACCATGTCTGCCTCGACGGGGTGCTCACGGGCGAGGGTGCGCCCCATCTCGACCCGAGCGGCGTGCACCGAGCGTCCGGCGATCGAGGTGTCTGGTCGCGCGAGGTAGACGTACTCGAACAGGCAGCCGGCACGCGCAGGCTCGGCGAAGCGCTGCGTGCGCAAGCCCTCACCGTCGATGATCACCATCTCGCCGGGCTCGACCTCGCGGACGAGCGACGCACCCACGATGTCGAGCGCCGCGGACTCCGAGGCTACGACCCAGCCCCGCTCGAGCCGACCCAGGACGAGGGGCCGCACACCCTGCGCGTCACGCGCCGCGTACAGCGTGTTCTCGTCCATGAAGACGAGGCAGAAGGCCCCCCGCAGCAGCGGGAGGACCTCGAGCGCGGTCTCGGCGAGGGTGTGGTCGGAGTCGCCCGCGAGCAGCGCCGTGATGAGCGCCGTGTCGGTCGTGTTCCCGCGCGCGAGCTCGCCCCGCTGGGACGAGCCGTAGCGCTGCTCGACGATCGCGGCCAGCTCGGCCTTGTTCGTGAGGTTGCCGTTGTGCCCGAGAGCGACGGTGCCGTTGGCCGTCGCGCCGAGCGTCGGCTGCGCGTTCTCCCACACGCTCGCGCCCGTCGTCGAGTACCGCGTGTGCCCGATCGCGAGATGGCCGCCGAGGGCGTTGAGCGCGGTCTCGTCGAAGACCTGCGAGACGAGGCCCATGTCCTTGTAGACAAGGATCTGCTCGCCGTTCGACGTCGCGATGCCCGCAGACTCCTGGCCTCGGTGCTGCAAGGCGTAGAGGCCGAAGTAGGTGAGCTTGGCGACCTCCTCACCGGGCGCCCAGACCCCGAAGACACCACAGGCGTCCTGGGGTCCCTTCTCACCGGGGATGAGGTCGTGCGACAGAAGTCCGTCTCCGCGAAGGGCCACGCGCCAAGTCTCGCACAGGGCCTCGCCGCCGCTCACGATACGGACGGGCTGAATCACCCGTCCACGATGCGCACTTCGCACCCGGACGCGCACGTCGCCCGGGAGGATGACCACTGGTGCGGACCCCGCGCCCTCGCACGCCTCACCCAGGACGCCTCATGTCGCGCACCGTCTCCGCCGGGCTCCCGCTCGCAGCCCTCGTCGCCGCCCTCGCCCTCACGGCGGTCCCCGCCTCCGGCACGCCCGGCGTCGCAGCCAGAACCTCCGACGGCTCCGCCGCGACCGAGCGTGTCTCGGGCGAGCTCCGGCACTTCGTCGTCGACTACCTCGACGGGTCGCACGGTGAGTTCACCGTCATCGATCCGGCCGACGAGAGCGCCTGGGTGGTCGTCCGGGGCTCCGAGCTCGACGCGCTCGCGTCCGGAACGCTCGTCTCCGCAGTCCTCCCGAAGGAACGCCCCACCCAGGTTCCCGTGACGGCGCTCACCGGGTCCGGCGCTGCCGAGGACGTCCCGCTCGCGGCGTCGGTGGACGTCCTCGCACCCCCCGCGGGAACCTCGTCGGCGGCGCCCGCCGGGCTGTCGACGCTCGCCCGCAAGGTCTCCGTCGTGCACGGCAGGTTCTCCGGCCAGGCGTCCGACGGGACGGCGACCTCGACCATCTCGTCGTGGATCAACGGCGACACTCATCGCATCTGGTCGGGATCGACCGGCGGCAAGGTGTCCTTCGCGGTCGCCGGGACGCCGACGACGGGCACGCTCCCCTTCGCTGCTGCGACGACCAGTGCCCAATGCACGAACGACCACATCAGCGCGGTGTTCGACTGGGCGGTCGCGACGTCGGGCCAGCCGAGGCCGAGCCGTCAGGGCAGGCACGTCATGACCTACACCCCGGCCAACGCGGGGTGCCCGTTCGCCGGGATCGGCGAGCTCGCCGACGGCGGGGTGTCCTGGATCAACGGTCAGGTCGACCCGACGTACGTGAAGAAAACCGTCGCCCACGAGCTCACGCACAACCTCTCTATCGCGCACGCGAACTCCCGGGTCGCGTGCCAGGGCGGCGTCGCGGACGGCTCCGAGGCCCAGTGCACCCACCTCGAGTACGGCAACGGGTTCTCGATCATGGGGATGGCGACCGGCTCCCCCGTGACCGTCCCCGAGGCGCTCGACGGGGACACCCTCGACCGCCTCGGTCTGCTCCCCGCAGGGTCCGTGACGCGCCTGAGCGGCTCCGCGACGCTCACGCTGCAGGCGACCGCCTCGCTCACCGGCATGCGGTACGCAACCTTCACCGACGGCGGACTCGTCTACCGCCTCGAGCACCGCGGCGCCGTGAAGTCGGACGCCGGCCTCGGGTCGACACGCTTCGCCTGGGTGGGCGTCGATGCCAGCGGCCCGGTGAGCGGCTGGCTCGCGCCGGGCCTGCTCGTCATGCGCACGGACCGCCCCACGACGATGGGCCAGGGCTCGACGCTCCTCGACGCCGGCGTCGGGGACCCCGCGGCGAAGGAGAGCGACCCGCCATACGTCCTGCTGCCCGGCCGGACCTTCACCACGGCGTCGGGGGTGTGGACCGTCACGGTGCTCTCGCGGACCTCCGCGAGCACCCAGATCCGCGTCGAGCGCCGGGTGACGAGCGTGAACGCCGTGGCCGGGGGTCGCAAGACGGGCGGGACGTCGTGGCTCACGACGACGCGCACCCCGTCGATCGGCTGGGCCACGTCCTCGGCGGCAGGTCTCGCGGGCGTCGACGTCGTCGTCAACGGCGTCACGGTCGCCCGCTCGACCGGCGCGACCGCGACCGGGACGATCCAGGCCCGGCTCGCCGAGGGCACCAACACGGTGCGGGTCGTCGCACGCTACGCCCTGGGCCGC
>JAFABT010000009.1 GCA_023425905.1 Actinomycetes bacterium
CGTCGCGATCACCCCCGAGGGCTTCGGCGTCGGGCTCGCGGATCCGGTCACGACCGAGCGGGCGATCGTCGCGCCGCACGTCCCCGCGGTGACGGTCGGCCTCGGCGCCGCGAGCTCGAGGGTCAGCGATTACGACGACGCGAGCGTCACCGTCGACCTTCTCGACGGGTCGGGCGAGCCGCTCGCAAGCCTCGTCGTCGCGCAGGGTTCACCGTTCGTCTCCCTCACGGCCCGGGTCGACGTCACCGCGTCGACCTCGGGTGTCTTCGAGGCGAGCGAGGTGCCCGGCGGTGGCACGGCCGCGTACGGAACGCTCGCGTCCGAGGGCCGCACCTGGGCCGTCGTGGCCTCCGGTGGCACCCTCGACGGGTCGACGCTCACGATCCCGGCAGGCGCATCCGCGTCGTTCTACGCGCTCCCGGCCGACGCCCAGCCCCGGGCGCTCGAGGTGCTGGCCCGCGCGGGTGCGGACCCGGTCGTCGGCACGCGGGCCAGCTACGGCGTCGGCGACGGCGTCGCCCGGACGACGATCGCGTACGCGACGGCGTCGGGCGCGCCCACGGCGTTCGTGACGATGCCGCACCACCGCACAGGTCAGCAGCCTCAGCGTGACGGGTGCGGTCTCGGGTCCTACCCGAGCGTCTACGGCACGCTCGACCTGTGCAGCGGTTCGCAGCTCGACTCGTTCGCGCCGCTGCGCGAGCCCGCCCGGACCCTCGACGTGTCCGGCCTGACCGACGAGCAACGGGACGTCGTCGTCGACCAGCTCGCGTCAGACGTCGCCGCGACGCCCGACGCCCCGTCGGACACGTACTTCGGCGGCAAGTGGCTCTACCGGGCGGCGACCCTCGTCACGCTCGGCGAGGAGCTCGGGGCGGCCGACGCCGTCGCCGGGCTGCGGGAGAAGGCGACGGCGGCACTCGTCGAGTGGACCGAACCCCGTGGCTGCGCCGAACGGGATCACCGGTGCTTCGCCTACGACCCGAACGCCCGAGGGGTCGTCGGCCTCACGCCGTCGTTCGGCTCGGAGGAGTTCAACGACCACCATTTCCACTACGGCTACCACCTCGCGGCGGCTGGCATGCTCGCTGCGGACGACCCCGAGCTCGTCGCGACCCTCGCGCCGGTGATGAACGTGCTCGCCCAGGACATCGCCGCGGCCACGGCGTCGCAGCACTTCCCCCGGATGCGGAACTTCGACGTCTACATGGGCCACTCGTGGGCATCGGGGACGGCACCCTTCGCCGACGGCAACAACCAGGAGTCGAGCTCCGAAGCCGTCAACGCGTGGAACGGCCTGGGGCTGTGGGCTCGCGCGTCGGGGCAGACCGACCTCGAGACCGAGGCGGCGTACCTCATGTCGACCGAGACGGCCGCGATCACCTACTGGACGGACCTCGACCTCACCGACCCGGTGTACGCCGGCTACGGCCGCACGATCGTCACGCTCAACTGGGGCGGCAAGCGCGACTACGCCACGTGGTTCAGCGCGGAGCCGAACGCGATGCTCGGGATCCTCCTCATCCCCATGGGCCCGTTCGCCGACTACCTCGCGATCGACGCCGAACGCATCCGGGCCTCGGTCGCCGAGGCGGCACCCGACGGCTACGGCGTCCAGTTCGGGGACTACCTACTCATGTACCTCGCGCTCGCGGGACCCGACGACGCCGCGACGGCCTGGAAGGAGGCGACGAGCCTGCCCGACACGTCGATCGACGACGGGAACTCCCGGGCGTACCTGCTCGCCTGGATCGCGGCGCACATGTGAGCGAGCAACACGCATGGCTAGGACGACCCGACGGCGAGCCACGCGTCTCGAACGACGTCGAGTGCGACCTTGGCAGAGATCTGCAGGCGGGTCTGGTGACCGAGCGCGTTTCGCCATACGCCCTCGTCAGGAGCGTCCGCGAACACCCAGGGCTCCGGTGGTTGGCCCTGCGGACCATGCCGCATGAAGACCTCGTTCGGAGGCGCGCCGGCGGGGCATCGGAGTAGCGCTGCTCGATCGCCCGTACCTCCGTCGGCCACTGGTAGCCCGCGCCTCCGAGGAGCTGAACCTGGACGCTCGCCACCCCGGGCACACCGACGGTCGACGGCTGACTGCCCGACGCCGCGCGGAGCGCGGGACGCCATGCAGCAGAGATCGCAGCGAGCACATGCGAGATGAGATGGTCGCGGCGCACCTGTTCCATGGCGACACCGAAGCGTTCGGCTACAGCCGCCCATTCGTCGTGCCGTGAGACCGTCATCGGCCCGATGCCGTGCGAACGAGGGTGGCTCGCATCCGCTGGCGGGTAGCGATCTCCTCGAGCGTGACCGGGTCGCACTCCCGCCACAGGGCGTCGATCGACTCCTGAGCGTCCACGTCCTCAGCCCGAGCGTCGGCCCGCGCAAGATCGAGCACGGTCTGCTCGGGCGTGGTCACGAGCACGTGACCCAGCTCCGTCTCCATCGCCACCGCGTCGAGGTCGACCACCGCGCGCTTGACGAACCTGACTTCGCCCTCGCGGTCCGCGAAGCGCAGCGGTCGACGCTGGGTGGGGACCGCGACGTAGCCGAGGCCGATCGCGCGTGGGAGAGCCCGATGCATCCGAGCAGCGGTGAGTCCCGTGAGGATCGGCACCCGGTCGCCGTAGAGGGCCGTCGCGATCCCTGCGGTCGCGGCTTCGGTGGTCGGGCGCCATCCGCTTCCGACGTGCTCCGGCGGCACTCCGCAGTAGATCCCATGGGCGAGCCGGTGAACAACTCCCCGACGCATGAGGATCGACAGTGCTGGTCCTGGGTGAGCGAAGAGATCTATGAGGTCCGCTGCCCGAACTGTCCGCATCGGCGAACGCGCGACACGTTGCAGCACCTCTCGTTCGGTGATCACTATGCAGATCTTAGTCCTCCGGAATAAGGTTTGCATAGTGATAGCACTCAGCCGCGCGACCAGCGTCTCGCCCACCGGGTCCACGGCGGCGCCTCGGCCCAGTTGAGGTGGAGCGTGCGCCAGGCGCGGTCGAGCCGGCGGCGACGCTGCGCCCTGCCGCGGAGCGAGCGCGCGCTGACGCCGACCCGCCAGCCGTGCGCGAACCGCGTCCCAGCCTCGGGCCCGAGGCGGAAGGCGAGGTCAAGGTCGTCGTGCACCTCGGAGTCGATCCGCTCGACCTCCTCGCGGACGCGCAGCCACGCCTCGCGACGCATCGCCATGCACGAGCCCCACATCGGGACGTGCCCGAGGGCGAGGTGCGTGAGGACGTAGTACGTGCCGAGGTAGCCGATCGACGCGGCGGTGCGGACCCCGCGCGGCAGGTCGTGGAAGAGGCCCGTCCCCGTGAGCGCCTCGATCCGTGGCTCCGCCGCGAGGTGCTCGACCGCGGTCTGGACCCACCGCTCGTCCGGCCGGGAGTCGGCGTCGAGTCGGGCGATGATGTCGCCGCGCGCGGCGTCGTACCCGGTCGACGCGGCGGCCGGAATCCCGACGCGCGGTTCGGTGACGACGACGGCGCCCCAGCGCCTGGCCACCTCGGCCGAGCCGTCCGTCGACCCGTTGTCGACGACGACGACCTCGAGCGGCGCCATCGTCTGTCGCGCCAAGAGCTCGAGGCAGCGCTCGAGCGCGGGGGCGTCGTCCCGGACGGGGATGACGACGGACACCGTGAGGGCTCGTCGTCGAGCGTCCGGCGCCTCGGCGACCCGCGGCGGGTCGTCGGCGGCCGGGTCGCGGGGTCGATCGTCGGTCACGGGTCCTCCGGGTGGGCTCCGGCCTAGCGTCTCGCGGAACGTCGCTCGAGGCGCGGCGCACCGATCCTCGCACCTGATCGCGGCGACGGGCGGCACAATGGCTCCCATGCGCGGCTCCCCACTCCTTGCGACAGGCACGGACGGGACAGGCACCACGTGAGCTGGGACGTCGCCGAGCTCGACCAGCACGAACGCGCGATCGCGGCCGCGGACGCCGTGCTCGCACGGCACTGGCCCGAAGGGACGGGATCGCCCACCCCCGAGGTGCTCGCGGAACGGATGGGCGTCGAGGTCGTCCTCGGGCAGCCGGAGGGCGGCGCCGCGGTCACGGCGGTCCGGGACGCACGCGGCGCGCGGGTCGTGCTCGCCGCGTCGCTGCTCCCGTCGCTGCGATCCACCCTGCTGCTCCGGGCGATCGGGCATCTCAGCAGGCCGGGGGCGCCGCAGGCGACCGATCATGTGGGCGACGCGTTCACACAGAGCTTCCTATGGGCCATCCGCATGCCCGAGGGGGCGATCGACGCCCTGCGGCAGGAGGGCCTGTCCTGGCCGGAGATCGACAAGCGACTCGGCGTCGAGCGCAACCGGGCGCTTGCACAGTGGGGCATCTACGGCGCGTTGTCGCTCCGCCGCCAGCGGGCGACCGCCAGCACGAGCCCGCGGCCCGCCCCGGACCTGCGCCGCCGTCGCCAGCTTGAGCAGGTCATCGACGTCGTCGCCGGGTATCTGGTCCGTGAGCACCTGTCAGCGACCGGTGGTCTGCCGGTCGAGGTCGACGAGGAGCTGAGCGCTGGTGTCGAGGCGTACCTGCGCCGCCCGCCTGGGCCTTTCCGGGGGCTGCACGACCTCGACGGTGTCGCGGCCGCGGCCACGCGCCGCACCCCCGAGCAACTTCTCGCCGAGGTGCGGGACGTCGTCCGCGACGCGAACCGCGTCCGGCTGGCCCCCGCGGGCCGGGACTTCGCTCGGGAGATCGGCCTCGTGAGCGCGACGATGGCCCAGTGGCACCCGGAACTGTCCGCCAGTGCCCACAGCGCGATCGTCAACCGCTGGGCCTTCGCGAACCGCTGACGACGGCGCGAGGCAACGACCGACACGCCTCACCCGGGGAGAGCGTCCGTCGCGTCCACCTCGTAGACGATCTCGAGCCCGTCCTCCTCGTCCCACTGCTCGCCGACCACGGCGAAGCCGTACTGCGCGACGAGGCTGTAGGACGCGGAGTTCTCGGGGCTGATGGTGACGCGCACGGTGCGCACGTCCGCGTCATCCGCCGCTCGCTGCAGCAAGGACTCCAGCGCCGCGCGGGCGTACCCACGACGCCGGTAGGCCGGGTCAACCGCGTAGCCGATCTCAACCATGCCTGCGTGGTCCGGCGGGCCGTGGTACCCGGCGCGCCCGACCGCCACCCGACGGTCGACGTCCCAGATCACACCCGTCACCCAGGCGGCACTGGTCGGGTCCGCGCGGACCTGCTCGCTCCGCATGCGCCACACCCCGCGCCAGTCCGGGCCGGCGAAGTACGGCGGCAGTGGAACCGGGCTCGCTGCGTTCGCGGCGGCGAGGTCGCCCGCGGCCAGCGCATCGAAGGTCGGTCCGTCGAGGTGGACGATGCGGACGTCGACGCGCGGCTGCGGCATGCCGACGAGAGTACGTGCGCCCGCCAGCCCGGGACCTGCATGGCCACGCCCGAGCGAAGCCAGCCGCCCTGACCGGCGTCGTCCCGCGTCGCCATCGGGCACGATGTCACTGATGACGAACGGTCCGCACGGCGCCGTCCTTGCCTGCCGGACGGCGAGAAGCTGCTCGCGCGGCGCCACGGATCGCTAGGGTCGCTCGCATGGGGCAGCGCGGCGGGGTCGGACGAGCGAGGGCCGTGGCCGTCGCTCTGACGGTCGCGGTGGCCGCCTCGGGGTGTGCGGGTGTCGGGAGCGGCCACCCGGACGAGGTCGCCCCGTCGGCACCGACCTGGACCGACTGGGGCGCCCCGGAGGGGACCGTGTCCTTCGCGGACGGCTCGGCGCTCGCCTCGGCCACCGAGGTGACCTTCGCCAACTCCCTCGGTGACGTCTGGGACTGGCAGCTCGTGGGCTCCCCGGATGCGACGACGACGAGCGCGTCACCGCCCGTCACGCTCGAGATGGTGAACACCGGCAACGGCTGCCGGGTGCGGGACGAGCGGGCGACCGCCGAAGGCGCCGGCGGCGACGACGACGCGGCCTCGACCGCGCTGGTCGAGGGCCGTCTCGCAGGCGCGCGGGTCGTGGCCGGGCCGGCGCGGGACCTCGTGGGTCTCGGCGAGCCCCTCGGTGAGGACGGGCCGACCCTTGCCGTCGCGCGGGCGCTCGGCCAGGAGGCAGACGGCTCGTGGCTGCTCGTCACGGCACGGGCGTTCCTCGCGCTCGGTGTGCAGCAGGTGCTCACGGTGCACTGCCCGACGGGCGAGGGCATCGACCTCACCCAAGCGCAGCTCGCGATGAACGCGTACACGAAACTGTGGGGCCTTGAACGGCTCCCGTGACCTGCGCACGCCCGTGCGCGCACCGAGATGGAGAACGTGTCATGAACACCTCACGTAAAGACGCCGGGCGACGCTTGATCGGAGGTCGTCTCAGCGCGCTCGCCCTCGGCACGGTGCTGACCCTGGCCGCATGCGCCGGACCGGCGACGCTTGGGTCGAGCGGCAGCCCGTCGCGCGACGGATGGCGCCTGCTCGGTCACGCGCCGGGAGTGGGTGAGGCGTATCGCACCGCAGTCGCCACGACGGACGACCAGCTCGCGACGCTGTGGGCGGCCTCCGCGCTCCCGGGAGCCGCGCCGGCGGTGGACTGGCAGGACGAGATCGTCGTGTGGTTCGGAGCGGTGTACAGCAGCTCCTGCCCGGTGCGGCTCGACGGCGTGATCGTCGACGGTGCGACGCTCCACGCCGACGTCGTCGTCCCGGGGGCCGGGCCTGAGACCGCGTGCACTGCGGACGCGAACCCTCACTCCTTCGTCGTCGCTGTCGACCGTGCTGTGCTGCCGACGGGCCCGTTCGTCGTCCAGCTCGACGCGGATGACCCGCCGCCCGGCGCCCCGGAGGAACGCACGATGGTCGACGCCGACCTGTCCGCCCCCGGGTCTCAGGCCACCGACGACCAGCTCCACGCCGACCCCGACGCTGGCTTCTAGCCCGACAGGAACTGACCCTCTATCCAACGGCTGAGGACACCGCCTGCGGACCCGAGAACCACACGGATCGCCGTTCCTGGCGAGAGGAATGACGGCCTTCGGTTGCACGGCTCGCGTTGTCGCGGGCGAGTGCGCCGACCTCAGCCTCGACCGGCACCCCCGAGCCGGTCGATAGGGAGGTCGACGCCAGGGCTTAAGACGCTTCGCGGTAGGCGATGCCCTCGATCATCACCATGCAGTCTGCGTCGACGAACTCGGTGGTCGCGGTCATGCGGGCCGGGAACCGTCCCTCGGGAAAGAAGTCGCGGAACAGCTGCTCCATCTCCCTGAGATCCGTGATCTCCCTCAACCAGACCGTCACCTTGACCAGGCTCGCGGCAGTCATGCCGACCTGGCCGAGCGTGCCCGCCAGCGCGTCGAAAGCCCCGCGCAGCTGGTCGGCGAAGGTCTCGCCGAACCCGCGGTGCAGGCTGAGATAGGCGGTGTCTCCTGCGACGACTGCGCTGGAGTAGCTGAACGGCGTCGAGACTCGTTGGACATCAGGCACGACGGACTCCTCAAGGGGCCGACCCAGAAACCAGAAGAGCCGCCGTTCCTGGCGAGAGGAACGACGGCCTTCGGTTGCACGGCTCGCGTTGCCGCGGGCGTGCAAAGTGGAGGTGGCGGGAATCGAACCCGCGTCCGATGACGTATAACCAGAGCTTCTCCGGGCGCAGTACTGCTGCGCTTTTCTCGGCCCCCACACTCACGCAGACAAGGTGTGGACGGGCTCAGTCACCTTAGAGTCCCCACGGCCCCGATGACGAGGGTCGTGAGCAGTGGCTCTCTAGACGACGCCAGGATCTGAGACGAGAGCTAGCTCAGGCTGACGGACTTCGAGGCTCGCTCAGGCGGCGAGGGCGAAGTCGGTGCGCTTGGAATCGGCACCTATTGGTTTGCGCGGATCGTTAACGAGATAACCGTGCGTCCTCGGCCCGCTTCCTCTGGCTCGACGACCACCGTCGAAACCGATCACCCCCCTGTGCAGTTATATCGATCGCCCTGGGCCCGCGTTGCCCGGCAGTGGTCGTGCGTGCCGTGCGTCCGCGGCCCGGTCGGGCCATCGTCACCATCGTACGTCCCCAACACCGCCGCCGTCGCCCGCATTCCGAGGGCTCAGCCCGTCAGGGAGGCGAGCTCCGCGCGCAGCGCCTCGAGCACCGGAGGGTCGGCGGCCCAGCCGCGCGCCCCGGAGTGCTCGACCGAGGCGGTCGCGACCCGGGTGCCGAAGGCGAGGGCGGCCTCGACGTCGAGCCGCCCCGTTCCCGCCATCGCCCACCACGCCGCCGCGAAGGCCCCGTGCAGCACGTCACCCGCCCCGAGGGTGTCGACGACGCGCTCGGCGCGGAGCACGTCGACCGTCGCCTCGCGTCCCCGGTCGAGCACGCGCACGGCCCCCTCC
>JAFABT010000124.1 GCA_023425905.1 Actinomycetes bacterium
ATCCGCGCGCGAGCAGCTCCGCCCGCCCCTCGGCGTGCTCGACGTACGCGTCGAGCACGGTGTCGAGCAGGTCGTACGGCGGCAGGGAGTCCTGGTCGACCTGACCCGGGCTCAGTTCCGCCGAGGGGGGCTTCGTGATCGAGGACTCGGGGATCGGCGGCAGCTCACCGCGGTCGATCGCCACGGTGTTGCGCCACCGTGCGAGCTGCCAGACCCGGGACTTGTCGACGTCCTTGATGGGCGCGAACCCGCCGACGGCGTCGCCGTAGATCGTCGAGTAGCCGACGGCGAGCTCGGACTTGTTGCCGGGGGCCAGCACGAGGTGACCCTCGCTGTTCGACAGAGCCATGAGGATCATGCCGCGAACCCTCGCCTGGAGGTTCTCCGCGGCGATGCCGTCGAGGGGCAGCCCGGCCTCGAAGGCGGTGACGACGTCGACGATCGGCTGCACCCGGAAGTCGCCGCCGATGCGCGCGACGGAGTCGGCGGCGTCGCTCTTGGAGTGGTCGGACGACCACCGCGAGGGCATCGAGACGCCGACGACGTTCTCCCCGCCGATCGCGTCGGCCGCGATGACGGCGCAGAGCGCCGAGTCGATCCCGCCCGACACCCCGAGCACGACGCTGCGGAACCCGTTCTTGCGCACGTACCCGGCGAGGCCGGCGACGAGGACGCGGTACGTCTCCTCGTCGGGGTCGAGCGGCGCGGCGACCTCACCCGCCTCGAAGGGCTCGCCCCGCTCCGGCAGGTCCCAGAGGAGGACGTGCTCGACGAGCTGCGGGGCCTGTGCGAGCAAGGCGCCGTCCGGGCCCACGACGAACGAGCCCCCGTCGAAGACGAGGTCGTCCTGGGCGCCCACCTGGTTGACGTACGCGACGGGCGCGGCGACCTCCGCGGCGCGACGGGCGGCGAGCTCGGCACGGACGTGGGTCTTGCCCTCCTCGAAAGGGGAGCCGTTGAGCACGAGGAGGAGGTCGAGCTGCTCACGAGCGAGGAGCGAGGCGGGCCCGTCGTCCTGCCAGATGTCCTCACACACCGCGAGACCGACCCGACGACCGTCGACGTCGAGCACCGTGACGTCGTCACCGGGGGCGAAGATCCGGTACTCGTCGAACACCCCGTAGTTGGGGAGGTGGCGTTTGTCGTAGGTCGCGACGACGCCTCCGCCCCGCACGGCGATCGCGCGGTTGGTCGGGCGGGGCGCGGTCGCCGAGGTACGGACGTCCGTTCCGGCGGTGCCGAGGGAGCCGACGACGACGGTGAGGTCTCCCAGATCGGCCTCGACGAGGCCTGTCGCCAGACGCTCGACCGCCGCGGCAGCCGCCCGCTGGAACGACGCCCGCAGGGCAAGGTCCTCGACGGGGTACCCCGTGAGGGTCATCTCGGGAAAAGCGACGAGGCGGGCGCCAGCCTCCGCCGCGCGTCGGACGTGGGCGAGGACGAGGTCGAGGTTCCCCTCGACGTCGCCGACGCACGTGTCGACCTGGGCCAGGGCGATGCGCAGAGCAGCCATGCGACCACCCTAGGTCCCTCGCCCGAGGCCCCGCACGGGCGTCCCGCGGCTCTCGGCAGGGTCAGGGGCGCCCAGAACGGCGTCGTGGCGCCTGGTCGGGGGCTCGATCGTGCAAGATGTTCACATGGACAGGCAGCAGGAGTTCGTGCTCCGCACGGTCGAGGAGCGCGACATCCGCTTCATCCGCCTCTGGTTCACCGACGTGCTCGGGATGCTCAAGTCCGTCGCCGTGGCACCGGCGGAGCTTGAGGCTGCCTTCCGGGAGGGCATCGGGTTCGACGGATCGGCGATCGAGGGCCTCACGCGCGTCTACGAGGCGGACATGATCGCCCGCCCCGACCCGACGACCTTCCAGTCGCTCCCGTGGCGCGGGGAGACGCACGGCACCGCCCGGATGTTCTGCGACCTACTCACGCCGGACGGCGAGCCGTCGCACGCAGACTCCCGCAACGTCCTCAAGCGCGCGCTGGCGAAGGCGAGTGACCTCGGGTTCACCTTCTACACGCACCCCGAGATCGAGTTCTACCTCTTCAACCCGGTCGAGGACCCGACGGACACGCTCGTCCCTATCGACCACGGCGGTTACTTCGACCACGTCGCGCGCGGCAACGGGCACGACTTCCGGCGCGCCGCGATCACGATGCTCGAGTCGATGGGGATCTCGGTCGAGTTCTCCCACCACGAGGCTGGCCCCGGGCAGAACGAGATCGACCTGCGCTACGCCGACGCGCTCACGACCGCGGACAACATCATGACGTTCCGCACCGTCGTCAAGGAGGTCGCTCTCGAGCAGGGCGTGTTCGCCTCGTTCATGCCCAAGCCCATGGCGGACCACCCTGGCTCGGGCATGCACACGCACCTGTCGCTCTTCGAGGGCGACCGCAACGCCTTCCACGAGCCGGGTGCCCCCTACGAGCTGAGCAGGGTCGGGCGGTCGTTCATCGCTGGCCTCCTCCGCCACGCCCCGGAGATGACGGCGATCACCAACCAGTTCGTCAACTCCTACAAGCGGCTGTGGGGCGGCGCCGAGGCGCCGAGCTACGTCTGCTGGGGGCACAACAACCGGTCCGCGCTCGTCCGGGTCCCGATGTACAAGCCCGGGAAGGGCAACTCGACGCGTGTCGAGTACCGCGCGCTCGACTCCGCCGCGAACCCGTACCTCGCGTTCGCCGTGCTGCTCGCCGCGGGGCTCAAGGGCGTCGAGGAGGGCTACGAGCTGCCCGAGGGCGCCGAGGACGACGTCTGGGAGCTCACACCGGCTGAGCGCCGCGCCCTGGGCATCGAGCCGCTGCCCTCGTCGCTCGACGCGGCGATCGCGCTCATGGAACGCTCTGAGCTGCTCGCAGAGACGCTCGGCGAGCACGTGTTCGACTTCGTGCTGCGCAACAAGCGCAGCGAGTGGGACTCCTACCGCGGGCAGGTCACGCCGTTCGAGCTGCGACGGTTCCTGCCGATCCTGTGAACTCCTCCCGTCCCGCCGGCTCCCTCGCGGGGCGACTGCTCCGGCTCGGGTTCGCGGACGTCGCGCGCGCCGAACGGATGCTCACCGACGGCGCGCTGAGCGCGCTCGCCGGTGACCTCGCACGCCCGACGACGCACCCAGGCACCGGCAGGGACGGGCGCGACGACCCGCACGGGCTGCTGCGCGCGCTCGGCGACGCGGCGGACCCCGACCAGGCGCTGCTCGCGCTCGTCCGGGTCCCGATGTACAAGCCCGGGAAGGGCAACTCGA
>JAFABT010000022.1 GCA_023425905.1 Actinomycetes bacterium
GGTCGCGAGGGCGCGGGGTTGGTCAGCGGGTGGGGCGCCAGAGGACTAGGGCGCCTGCGGCGCGGTCGGGGCGGTGCCGCTGGCCGCGCGGGACGACGACGACCTCCCCGCCCGCGCCCGCCTGGAACACCCGCGAGCCCGGGTCGGCGAGCTGCCGGAGCCGGTCGACCTGGTCCTCGAGGCGGCGCACCCGCTGCTCGAGGTAGAGGATGCGCTTGATCCCCGCGAGGTTGATGCCCTCCTCAGCGGAGAGCCGCTGCACCTCACGGAGCAGCTCGACGTCCCGCACGGAGTAACGCCGGCCCCGACCCCGCGCACGGGACGGGGAGACGATCCCGAGGCGGTCGTACTGCCGGAGGGTCTGCGGGTGCATGCCCGCGAGCTCGGCGGCGACCGAGATGACGAAGACCGGCAGGTCCCTCTCGTTCACGTCTCCCCTTCCCGCGTGTGCGCGTCAGTCCTTGGCGTGGAGCATGAGGTCGGCGCGCGGATCTGCGCCCTCGGTCGCGGCCCGGAAGGCCTCGACCGCCTTGCGGGCGTCGCCGTTGAGGCGTTGCGGCACGACGACCTGGACCGTGACGAGCAGGTCGCCCGTGCCCTTGACCGTCGTGATGCCCTTGCCCTTGACCCGGAGGGTGCGGCCCGACGGGGTGCCCTCGGCGATCTTCACCGTGACGGTCCCGCCGTCGAGCGTCGGGACGTTGACCTGCGCGCCGAGTGCGGCCTCGTCGAAGGTCACCGGGACGGTGACGCGGACGTTCGGTCCGTCGAGGGCGAACACCGGGTGCGGGGTGACCTTCACCGTGATGACGAGGTCGCCGGGGGGACCGCCGTACTGGCCGGCCCGGCCCTTGCCCGCGAGGCGGATCTTCTGTCCGTCCCGCACCCCGGCGGGCACGCGGGCCGTGATCGGCCGCCCACCCACGGAGAGCTGGACGGTGCAGCCGTCGACCGCGTCGCGGAACGGGAGCGTCGTCGACGCCTCGAGGTCCGCACCGCGCTCACCGCGCTGCTGCGGACGCCCGCCGCCGAAGAGGCCGCCGAGCAGGTCCTCGAAGCCGCCAGCGCCAGCGCCGGCGCCCTGCTGGGAGAAGCGGACGCGACCCTGGCCGCCCCCACCCCCGCCGAACATGCCGCCGAACAGGTCCTCGAAGCCTGCACCTGCGCCGCCAGGGCCGGCGGAGAATCGGGCCCCGCCGGCCATGGCACGCAGCTGGTCGTACTGCTGACGCTGGGACGAGTCGGAGAGCACCGCGTAGGCCTCGCCGACCTCCTTGAACCGAGCCTCGGCGGCGGCGTCACCAGGGTTGTGGTCCGGGTGCAGCGCGCGAGCCTTCTTGCGGTAGGCCTTCTTGATCGCGGCCTGATCGGCGTCCTTGGGCACGCCGAGGACCTTGTAGAAGTCCTTCTCGATCCAGTCCTGTCCCGTCATGCGCTCAGGCCTCGGCCCCGGGGTCGGAGACCGCGACGCGGGCCGCACGGACGATCCGCTCGCCGACCCGGTGGCCGGCCTGGAGCACGGCCGTGACGGACGGCTCCGGGTACTCGGTCGACGGGACGTGCATGAGCGCGTCGTGCACCTGCGGGTCGAACACCTCGCCGACGGCGCCGTACCTCTCCCAGCCGAAGCGGGTGAGGACGGCCTCGTACTTGTCGGCGATCGCGGCGAAGGGACCGGTGAGGTCCCCGTGCGCGCGCGCCTGGTCGAGGTCGTCGAGCACCGGGATCATCGCCTCGACGACGGAGATGATCGCCTGGTCGCGCGCCACCGACCGGTCGCGCTCGACGCGCTTGCGGTAGTTGACGTACTCGGCCTGCAGCCGCTGGAGGTCGGCGGTGAGCTCGGTCGACTCCGCGATCGCCCGGGCGAGGTGCTCGTCCTCGGTCGCGGGCGCACCCGTCGCCCCCTCGGGCGCCGTGGCGCCCTCGGGGCTGAACGGGGGCAGGCCCTCGAGCTCGGAGGCGTCGTCCGGGACGCCACCGTCGGGGGTGGCGCCGGACGTGGGGTCGGTCGTCACTTGGTCTCCTCGTCGTCGACGATCTCGGCGTCGACGATGTCGTCGTCGTCCGAGGTCGCCGAGCCGTCAGCCGCGCCGTCCGCCGGGGCGGACTCCGCAGCGGCGGCGTCGGCCTTGTAGATCTCCTCGCCGATCTTCTGCGCGACCGTGCTGAGCTTGGTCTGCGCCTCCTTGACGGGGGCGATGTCCTCGCCCTCGAGGGCCGTCTTGAGCTCGTCGAGGGCCGCGCGAACCTCGGTCTTCACGTCGTCGGAGAGCTTGTCGTCGTTCTCGGTGAGGACCTTCTCGGTGGAGTAGACGAGCGACTCGGCCTGGTTGCGGGTCTCGGCGTCCTCGCGGCGCTGCTTGTCCTCCGCGGCGTGCTCCTCGGCCTCCTTGACCATGCGGTCGATGTCTTCCTTCGGCAGCGCGGAGCCGCCGGTGATCGTCATCGACTGCTCCTTGTTGGTGCCACGGTCCTTCGCGGAGACGTGGACGATGCCGTTGGCGTCGATGTCGAAGGTGACCTCGATCTGCGGGACGCCGCGGGGGGCCGGCGCGATGCCGGTGAGCTCGAAGGTGCCGAGCGGCTTGTTGTCGCGGGCGAACTCGCGCTCGCCCTGGAAGACCTGGACGAGGACGGACGGCTGGTTGTCGTCGGCCGTGGAGAAGATCTCCGAGCGCTTCGTCGGGATGGCGGTGTTGCGCTCGATGAGCTTCGTCATGACGCCGCCCTTGGTCTCGATGCCGAGGCTCAGGGGGGTGACGTCGATGAGGAGGACGTCCTTGCGCTCGCCCTTGATGACGCCGGCCTGGAGCGCGGCGCCGACGGCGACGACCTCGTCCGGGTTGACGCCCTTGTTGGGCTCCTTGCCGCCCGTGAGCTCCTTGACGACGTCGGTCACCGCGGGCATGCGGGTCGAGCCGCCGACGAGGACGACGTGGTCGATCTCGGAGAGCTGGACGCCCGCGTCACGGATGACGTTCTTGAACGGGGCCTTGGTGCGCTCGAGGAGGTCCGCGGTCATCTGCTGGAACTGCGAGCGGGTGAGCTTGGAGTCGAGGTGGACGGGGCCGTTCTCGGACATCGACAGGTACTGCAGGGAGATGTTGGTGCTCTGCGCGGAGGAGAGCTCCTTCTTCGCCTGCTCGGCCGCCTCGCGGAGACGCTGGAGGGCGATCTTGTCCTTGGACAGGTCGACGCCCGTGGAGTTCTTCACCTCCTTGATGAGGTGCTCGACGATGCGGTTGTCCCAGTCGTCGCCGCCGAGGCGGTTGTCGCCCGACGTCGCGCGGACCTGGATCGTCGAGAAGTCGTCCTCGTCCTTGCCGACCTCGAGGAGGGACACGTCGAAGGTGCCGCCGCCGAGGTCGAAGACGAGGATGAGCTCGTCCTCCTTGCCCTTCTCGAGGCCGTACGCGAGCGCGGCCGCGGTGGGCTCGTTGACGATGCGCAGGACGTTGAGGCCCGCGATCTGGCCGGCGTCCTTCGTGGCCTGACGCTCGGCGTCGTTGAAGTAGGCGGGGACGGTGATGACCGCGTCGGTGACGGGCTCGCCCAGGTACTCCTCGGCGTCGCGCTTGAGCTTGCCGAGGACGCGCGCGGAGATCTCCTGCGCGGAGTACTTCTTGTCGTCGATGCCGACGGTCCAGTCCGTACCGACGTGGCGCTTGACGGAGGTAATGGTGCGGTCGACGTTCGTGACCGCCTGACGCTTGGCGACCTCGCCGACGAGGACCTCGCCGGTCTTGGAGAACGCGACGACCGACGGGGTGGTGCGGGCGCCCTCGGCGTTCGCGATGACGGTGGGCTCGCCACCCTCGAGGACGGAGACGACGGAGTTGGTGGTGCCGAGGTCGATGCCGACTGCTCGTGCCATGTGCGTGTGCCTCTTTCTGGTGGCTGGTGATGCGGGTCGTTGGTGTGGTCCGGAGGCTCGGGCCGCCCTGCGCCGCCGGGCTGACGGGTGGGCGGTTGAGTCCGCTGGGCTCAAGTCTGCGCCGGGCGGTGGGGGTGGTGCAAGTTGGCGGGGCCAGAGTTGAGTCTGTCTGGCTCAACGTTGGGTGGGGGTGGGATGTTCCCTGGGCTCGTGGCGCCTGGTCGGCCGTGGTGGGTTCGGACGGATCTTGTCCGACTCGCGATAGCGCGCACGGCGCGCGTCCGCCGTGGCATGGACATGTCCGCGCGCCACCCTCGCTGATCGGGCGTTTCCACCAGGAGGATGTCGATCACCACCGCGCGACACGCCGGACCGCGACTTGCGGTGTGACATTTGATGGAATATCCTCACGGTCATGTCACATCTCCGAGCGGTCGATGTCGCCGACCTACACTCGATCGCGGACGAGGTACGCGAGGTTCTCTCCGAGCGGGGCCACCAGGTTGACACCGCGCTCGAGCTGGATGAAGCCTTCCGTGCCACCGGGCGCGTCGAGTCCGAACTGCTGCGATCGCTCGTCGCGGACGGGGTACGCCGCGGCGCCAGTTTGGTTGGTCACCACTTCGACCGACCACGGGGCTCGGTCGAGATCACCATCCCCACCGGCACCACGCTGTGCGCCTTCCGGCTGCGCCGTGCTGAACGTCGCACCGACGGCTCCTACAGCATCCCGACCAACAGCGCGGCCGCCTGGGGCACGCTCGACGAAGACACGCTCGACATCCTTGAGCACTGGGTACTCGGCTTCACCGTCAACGACGGCGGATCCCTGGGCGAGCTGTTCGCAGCCGAGGTGCTCGGTGTCGAGGGCGGGACACCGGGACACCTCAAGCTCGGCACGCCGATCCTGCTCGGCACCGGCACGCACAGCGGCCCGGCGCGCAAGTTCGAGCCGCGCGCCGAAGGCCTTCCGGGCTTCGACGAGGACGACGAGTTCGGCGTCGAGCACAACGCCGGCTGACGAGAACGAAGACCAGGGAAAGACGAGCAACATGAACCAAGCCACCGTTGGCGAGCGAGTCCGACGCTTGCGTCTTGCCTCGGGGCTGTCGCAGGCGGACCTCGCGACGGCAAGCGGACAGGCGTCCGGGGCGATCTCCATGCTGGAGAACGGCAGACTTCCGCTGACAGACGAGTTGTTGGGGTCCATCGGACGCTCGCTGGGCTGCGACCCGGCCTACTTGGAGGCGGAATCGCGCGAGCCCCTCACGACGAAGCCGTGGCTGCGCGCCTACGCAGACGCGTCCAAGCGTGCTGTCGACCGGGCAGTGGCGGACAGCACGACCGCTGTCGACGTGATCCGCCGCCTCGGACTGGAGCAGCTCCCAGACACGCTCCCGCTGTTCGGCGGCGACGCCAACGACGATGACGCAATCGAGCAGTTCGCTCTTGAGGTCCGTGAGGCCGCCGGGCTCGACCGCGACGACGTTGTTCCCAACGCAATCCGAGCCGCTGAGCGACTGGGATGCGTCGTGCTGCCGATGGATGACGAACTCGGTCGCCACCTCGGACTCTCGCTGCGGGTCGACTCGACTGCAGTCATCCGGGTCGCACGACCGTCGGCTTCGCCAGAGCAGCACATCCCAGGCGACAGGCAGCGTTTCACGCTCGCGCACGAACTCGGCCACCTCACGCTGCACCACGCGAGCCCACCTCCCGACACTCCTGCGCAGGCAACGCGAATCGAGAAGCAGGCACACCGCTTCGCCGGAGCGTTCCTCGCGCCCGGGGACGCGCTCCTCGCAGACCTGGACCGTTCAGGAGGCCGCGTCACCTTATCGACTCTGTCGAACCTGAAGGCCACGTGGGGTGTCGCGATCAAGGCGCTCGTAGTGAGGTTCCAGCAGTTGGGAGTGATCGACGCGGAGCACGCCAGGAGCCTCTACAAGCAGATCTCAGCCCGCGGCTGGAACAAGGGCGAACCCGTCGAGGTCGGCCATGAGGACGCGATCTGGATGGAACGAGCGCTGGCGAAGCGCGCTCGCTCGTCGAACGGCTTGGCGCCCGGCATGCCTGAGACCGTTGGACTCGACCGCCGGTACTTCGACGCATGGACGAACTGGTCCCCGACTCCCGCTTCCGGACCAGCCGCAACGGTGCTTGAGTTCCGACGCCCCCGTACGGAACACCGGTGACGCCCTCAGCGTCACCGGTACCACCTGCGCCCAAGTCAGCACAGTCGCAAGCCCCGTGGGTGCCACGGCCCGTACGTGGCCGCTGAGCGGACAGAGCACCAGGCTGGTCTGGCCCTGGACGACGACTACCTCGACGAGCTTCCGGAGCACCGCTGTCAGTGGTCCCATGGAGACTGTCCGAATGGGCGAGCGACGAGCCCGCGAGGATGTGTCATCATCGGGTCATGAGGGAGCCGGCATGAATCTCCAGGGCCAGTCCGAGTTCTCCGTGGCAAGCGAGTTGACGCTCGACGAGGTCGTCGAGGTCGCCAACGAGGTCCTCCGGGAGTACGTCGCACGCACGCCCACCATCACTCGGGCGTGGGCGGATCGGGACGAAGCAGGTGACGTGCGCGTCCAGATCACAACAGTGTCGAGCTCGTACGCACACGTCGAGCGCGAGATGGACGCCCTCGCACGGGTGATCGCAGAGGCTCTCCAAGAACGCCGGGCGGGTACCCAGGTGAGCCGAGGCGCAACCGAGTTGGTCCCTGCCTGACGGTGCAGCGCGAGACGGACGACGCGCCGGATCGACTCGCCAGGGGGATTGCCGCGACCCTCCGGACATCGCTCGCGTGGCTGCCGAACGCCCTCCTGGCGGCAGGCTCTCTGCTCCTTGCGGTCGATGCCACGGTCAAAGGCCCACTCTTCTGGTTGGGCGTCAGCCTCTCCGGCGCTGGGATCCTGAGCGCAATCGTCGCAACACCGAAGGTTGGCGCAATCCTCGAGCGCGCTCGCCGTATGCAAGATCGGGCATCCGAACGCACCGACTCGCTGACGAACATCATGGATCTCAGCCTCCGGTCCCTCCTGACGGACATGGAGATCGATCTGTCGAAGGCGAGGGCCTCCGTCTACCGCTCCCGGGCCGACAAGTTCATTCTTGTAGCGCGCGTCTCTCAATCCCAGACGCTCAAGCGAGTCGGGCGACTGGAGTATCCCAGCGGCGAGGGCCTCATCGGCAAGACGTGGGATCACGGCTCAGCGGTGGCAACCGACCTGCCCGAGGGACGAACGGCGTGGGAGGACCATTGTGTGCAGGAGTACGGAATGGCCCGCTCAGCAGTGCAAGAATTGAAAATGCAGGCCCGTAGCATTCTCGGCAAGCGCATCGAGTCGACGGGCCCAGCACGCGAGCCAGTGGGCCTGCTGGTGATCGAGAGCCTTGCAGCACGCGGGGTCAACGGCGCCACGCAGGACAGCCTCACATCACTCCAGTCGTGGCCGCTCGTGAGCGCTGTGCTCCACGAAGTCGTCCGGTGCCTCGACGAGCAGGACTCAGTCGCCAAGGACTCCGCGTAACACTGAACACGAAGGCGACCGGCCCGCCTTCAGTTCACTCCTTTGAGGGACGTTCAGGCAGCGCTCCTGCACGGCGCTCCTCCTGCTGGCGGACGGCACCAGTGCGGGGCGTCGACAGTGCTCATGCCACGACCAAGGAGGACCTCCGGCTGCTCGGGGTTGTGGGCGGCGCGGGACCAGACTTTGGCGAGGTAGTGGTCACCCTGGATCCGGCTGCACTTCCAGCAGGAGAAGGCCATGTACGTCGTGCCCGCCTCCTTCGACGCGCGCGACGACAGATGTGCCATCGGCGGCCAGCCCAGCTCGTTGGCACGAGCGGCTACCGCCGCACGGATGTCCGCTGCCTGCTCCTGCTTCGTCTCGGAGTGCGCATTGTCGACGAACCGCTCGTCGGTGACATCGACCCATCGCCCACATGCGCCGACTACGTAATCCGCGACCGCGCGCCACAGGGTCAGCCAGCCCCCGCAACTCCAGCATGATCGACGCGCCAGAACGACTCTCAGTGTTCGCTCGCCGGTGATGCGGGCGCGAAGCGCAACCCTCCCTGAGAGCAGATCGGCCACAGCATCCTCGAGCGTGCACGTGCGGTCCAGAACGACAGTGAACTGGTGGTCCTCCGTCTCCACGATCCTGGCCCGCGGCGCGCGCAGGTCGGGGACCGCGAGCGGATCGACGTCCCAATCGTTGCGCGGCGCGAGGGGGTACCGGGTGAACCACAGGACGCGACACCCGTCGGTCGTCCTGCGCTCGCTGCGCACTCGGTAGTCGGTGTCCTCCTCGCGTGCGAGCTGTATTTCGAAGTTCAGTCGCATGCCCGTGGGCGACGTGGCCAGGACGTCGGCTTGGTAGCCGGGACCGGAGACCTCGGGCTCACCCTGCCAGCCAACTGCGCGCGCGGCCGTGATGATGATCGACTTGGCCTGCATGTGTGCGGCCGACTCGCTCGCGTGCGCGACGCAGCCGCCAGCGCCTGGCGCGTGGGCGAAGTGCCGTAGGCCCCGACGAGAGGTGCGCAAGTATGCGGCGGAGTCGCACCCACGGAACCGCAGAGCACCCCCGCGGGACTTCACGCGCAGCGCGTCCCACTCGTCGTCGTCGAGGTCGATCGACACCATACGTTCACCCTCGAGCTCGGCTACCAGCGGCATTTGGAGGCCTCCTCTCGAGCAGAGGCTAGGCGCGACAGGATCGCGGACGCAGGCATGTTCCCCTGGACGGCCCATCTCGTCGGCCCTGTGACGACCACGAAAGCGAGAACGTCGGGCTCCGGCGGCCGGAGCTCTGGAAAGGGCCGTGGTCTGCCGTGTCGGCAGACCACATGGCCCACGAGGTCAAGCCAAGCCGGCGATCGCTTGGTCGTGTACCGGGTCGTCGCCCTCCCGGTTCCGGCACAAGCCTTCGCGCATCTGGCAGTGCCCCTGTCAGCGCAGTGGTGCCGGACCGCCTGGCTACGCTTCGCGCAACGCCGGTATCACGCGGGCGCCGCAGGGCTCCTAAGGGCGGCCCGCTGCGTCGCGGGAGCCCTGGGCACTCGCGAAGGAGACAGCGTGACGACCGTGGACCTGAAGGCCCTGCTCGAGGACGTCGACGACGACGTCAAGACCGAGTTGGCATGCATGCCCGAGATCGTCGAGAGGGGAGACGACCTCGACGTCAATGCCCTCCCCATCAAGGCGCGCCGGTGGCACCGGACGGACGAGGTCGTCGCGGTCGTCGCCGACCTGAAGAGCTCGACCCGCATAGGGCTGAACAAGAAGCCCGCTCGGTCGCAAGCATCTATGAGGCGAGCACCGGCGGCGTGGTACAGGTCTTCGACGAGTTCGACGCCGACTTCGTCGCGATCCAGGGCGATGGGGCGTTCGGCCTTTTCTGGGCGAGTGCCGGATGGAGCGGGCGGTCTGCGCGGGCATCATGATCAAGACATTCAGCCAGCGTCACGTTGTGCCTCGACTGGTGAAGCGCTGGCCCGACTCGCTGCCGGAGACCGGACTAAAGGTCGGCGTCGCGGCGAGCCCGATCCTCGTCAAGAGAGTGGGCGTGCCGCGCACGGACCACCAGTAGCCGGTCTGGGCGGGGCGCGCCGTCAACTACGCAGTGAAGGCCGCCCAGCAGGCCGACGTCCACGAGATGCTCGTCACCGGGACGGTCTGGGACTGGGCCCAGGGCAACGACTATCTCGCGGTGACCTGCCCGTGTGGCAACGAGGGTCCGAGCCCATCGCTGTGGCATGACGTGACCCTCGAGAGGGTCCCCGAGGACGACGGAGAGCGTGAGGGGAAGCTGCTCACTTCGCAGTGGTGCGAGGAGCACGGGGCGGAGTACTGCGCGGCGGTGCTGTCTGGTCTGACGCACCGGGAGGACGCCCACGAGATTGTCGAGAAGGCGTCTGCGGTCGAGCACTCCAAGCCGGTACGCGCGGTCGCTGCGCGGAAGCGCCGCGACCACCTCAACCTGATGCGCGGCCTGAGCCGGCGCTGACGTCCTACAGTTCAGCCACGGAGCTGCTGAGAGGAAAGCGTGTGTATCCATCAATCGAGAGAAGCGTTAGCACCATCTTCGACACCAGTTGGAACATCACTAAGGGGACGGTGGTGCCGGAGACCGAGGACGTCGTTCTGAAGAACGGCGGTAAGCTCCTCGATGCGGTGTACCTCTACGCCGACCTCGCCGGCTCCAGCAACCTCGCCCAGAGGCTGACCAGAGAAGCGACGGCCAAGATCGTCAAGGCCTACATCAACACTGCCGCGCGCATCATCCTCTTCAAGGACGGTGCGATTCGGAGCTTCGACGGCGATCGGGTCATGGGGATCTTCATAGGCGCCGACAAAGAGGAGCGAGCAGTCCGGGCTGCCATGGGCATCCACTGGGCTGTCAACGAGGTAATCCCCGAGGCGATCAAGAACGGGTTCACCGACGGGAAGGACTTCTGCAACATCCGGCACGCGATCGGAATCGACGTCGGGGAGGCACTGATCGTTCGAGGCGGCGTCCGCGATAACAACGACCTCATCTCGATCGGGTCGGCACCGAACGTGGCAGCCAAGCTCAGCGACCTACGGCTCGGTCCGTCGATCTTCATCACCCAGGCCGTCGCGGATGAGCTCGGAGACGACTACCAGACGTACGGCGAGGCGCGCCGGCCCGTGTGGTCAAGGGTGCACTCCGTTGCACCGATCGGCGGCCGGTACGTCACCGTGTACGGCACGAGCGTCCAGTGGGAGCGCTGATGCCCCGCCGCGAGGCCCCTGGGACGGCACTCGAAACCGCCTGGAACATCCACCAGGCTCAGGCGGATTGGACGGGCAAAGTAGACACCAAGGCGGCGTTCGCCTTCACTGTGCAGTCGCTCTTCCTGACGTTCTCGCTCGCGCTGCTCGGCCGGATGTGCACCGTATGGGAGTGGGTCGTCTACGGCATCGGCGCTGGCCTTCTGGTGGTAGGTGCTGTCCTGGCCGCCTCGGTCGTCGCGCCCAGCCTCAAGCGCCGCGGGCTCAAGCGGGACGCGCGGCGCCACTACATCTACTTTGGCCACGCTCGTCACTGGACCCCGGCACACCTCGAGCGCGAGCTGCGGCGAGGCGACCCGCTGCCGCAGCTCGCTCGGCAGATCACGGTCATGGCCGACATCGCGTGGTCCAAGCACGTTCGTGTGGCTTGGTCCATCTGGCTGGGCGTGTTCGGCGGCCTGTGCGTGCTCTGCGCCTCCGCTCTAGACCAGATGAACTGAGGGCTCAGCTCGACGGGCAGAAAAGAGTCCTCAGAGCAGCGGAATCGGGGGCCAGGACGTTCGCCAGGACGAGGATCGCTCCGGCGTGCAGGGCGGAGGATTCGGACAACCAGGTGAGACGGCGCGCGTCGCCCCTGGTTGTC
>JAFABT010000280.1 GCA_023425905.1 Actinomycetes bacterium
GTGAGGGCCTCGACGAGCTCGGCCTCGACGCCGGCGCGTCGGGCGAACGGTCGCACGGTGCGGGTGCAGCGCTCCCAGGGGCTCGTCACGACCGCCCGGACCCCATAGGCGGCGAGCAGCGGCACGAGCGCCGCCGCCTGCGCCTTGCCGTGCCGGGTGAGGGGGCGCGTCTCCTCGCCCCCGGACCACCGGGTGCGCTTGCGCGCCTGCGCGTGCCGGACGACGACGAGCGCGCGCGACCGCAGCCGACCGTCCTCGTACAGGTCGAGCAGCTGCTGCAACGGGATGCGGTCCATCGGGACCGTGAGCCGCGCCATCGCCCGCTCCGCGGGGTACCAGCGCACGTCGTCGATCTCGTCCTCGCCCGCGCGCGCGACCGGGCCCCGGGCGCGCACCGCGGCGGTCTGGTCGTCGAGGGTCTGTGCGGCCCAGTAGTGCACGCGCTTGCGGGCACCGGACAGCAGCGGGTACTCGAGCCTCGGCAGCGGCACCCCGAGCGCGACGTCGAGGCCCGTCTCCTCGGCGACCTCGCGGACGGCGGCGACCGGGGCCGGCTCGCCCGGGTCGAGCTTGCCCTTGGGCCAGGACCAGTCCTTGTACCGGGGACGGTGCACGAGGACGACCTCGAGCCCGCCCTTGCGCTCGCGCCACACGAGCGCGCCCGCGGCTTCGACGAGCGGCCGGACCGGGCTCATCGCTCGATGGCCTTGCGGCGACGGTGCGCCTCGACGAGGACCTCCTGGAGGTCGTCGAGCGGCTCGCCGTCCGCCCCCAGGTGGTGCCGCGTCCATGTCCCGTCGCCCCCGAGGTGCCACGACGCGACGTCGTCGGACATCGACAGGTCGAGGAGGTCGACGAGCTCGGCGCACTGCTCGGCGCTCGCGAGCCGGACGAGCGCCTCGACCCGCCGGTCGAGATTGCGGTGCATGAGGTCCGCGGAGCCGATGTACACCTCGGGGCCGTCGCCGGCAGAGTTCGCGAACGCGAAGACGCGGGCGTGCTCGAGGAACCGGCCAAGGATCGAGCGCACCCGGATCGTCTCGGACAGCCCGGGCACACCGGGCCGGACCGCGCAGATGCCGCGGACGACGAGGTCGATCTCGACCCCCACCCGGGCCGCCCGGTAGAGCGCGTCGATCGTCGCCTCGTCGACGACGGAGTTCACCTTGATCTTGATCCATGCCGGCTGGCCCGCGATCGCCGCCGCGGCCTCCGCGTCGATGCGCTCGACGAGGCCCGCGCGCAGGGCTCGCGGCGCGACGAGCAGCCGCTGGAACCGTGACTTGGGCGCGTAGCCGGAGAGCTGGTTGAACAACCGGGAGACGTCCTGGCCGACGGCCGGGTCGCACGTGAGGAGTCCGAAGTCCGTGTAGAGGCGGGCGGTCTTCGGGTTGTAGTTGCCGGTGCCGACGTGGCAGTAGCGGCGCAACCCGTCGACCTCCTGCCGCACGACGAGCGAGAGCTTGCAGTGCGTCTTGAGCCCGACGATGCCGTAGACGACGTGGACCCCCGCCTGCTCGAGCTTGCGTGCCCAGGAGATGTTCGCCTGCTCGTCGAAGCGCGCCTTGATCTCGACGAGGGCGAGCACCTGCTTGCCTGCCTCGGCCGCGTCGATGAGGGCGTCGACGATCGGCGAGTCCCCTGACGTGCGGTAGAGGGTCTGCTTGATCGCGAGCACCCGCGGGTCCGCCGCCGCCTGGGAGAGGAACGCCTGGACGGAGGTCGAGAACGAGTCGTACGGGTGGTGGAGCAGCACGTCGCGTTCACGGATCTTCGCGAACACGTCGGCGGCGTGCGCCGACTCGACCTCCGCGAGCTGTCGGTGCGTCGTGGGCACGTGCCGCGGGTGGTGGAGGTCCGCGCGGTCGAGGTCCGCGATGACGTTGAGTCCCGTGAGGTCGAGCGGGGCCGGCAGCTCGTAGACCTCGTCCGGGGTGATGCCGAGCTCGCGGATGAGCAGCTCACGGATGCGGGGGTTCGCGGCGTCCGCGAGCTCGAGGCGAACGGGCGGCCCGAACCGGCGTCGCAGCAGCTCCTTCTCCATCGCCTGGAGGAGGTTCTCGGCGTCGTCCTCCTCGACCTCGACGTCCTCGTTGCGCGTCACCCGGAACGTGTGGTGCTCGACGATCTCCATGCCCGGGAAGAGGTGGTCGAGGTGCTGGGCGATGACGTCCTCGACCGGGACGAACGACGTCGGTCCCCGGTCGACGGCAGCGGTCTGCGTCGACGGTGCGGAGGGTCGACCCCGGGCGTCGACCGCGATGAAGCGCGGAAGCAGCGGCGGCACCTTGACGCGGGCGAAGTGCTCCTTGCCCGTCGCGGGGTTGGCGACGATCACGGCGAGGTTGAGCGAGAGCCCGGAGATGTAGGGGAAGGGGTGGGCCGGGTCGACCGCGAGCGGGGTGAGCACGGGGAAGATCTGCTTGCGGAAGTACTTGTGCAGCCGCTCCTGCTCGGCGAGCGAGAGCTCGTCCCAGCGCACCGACGTGATGCCCTCCGCGGCGAGCGCGGGGTGGACGTCGTCGGTGAAGACCCGGGCATGCCGCGCCATGAGGACGTGCGCCTCCGCGGAGATCGCGTCGAGCACGGCCTGCGGTGAGAGTCCCGACGCACCGGGGACGGCGATCCCCGTCGCGATGCGCCGCTTGAGGCCGGCGACGCGCACCATGAAGAACTCGTCGAGGTTCGAGGCGAAGATCGCGAGGTACCGCACCCGTTCGAGCAGCGGGAGGGACGGGTCCTCGGCGAGCTCGAGCACGCGTTGGTTGAACGCGAGCCACGACAGCTCGCGGTCGGCGAAGCGGTCGGCAGGCAGGGGGTCGTCATACCCGGGGACGGCCAGATCCTCGACGGTGTGCTCACTCATGGACGTCATCGTGGCACCTCGGGGTGAACATCGGGGGCCGGACCGAGCATGACGTCGGCCCGCCGCCGGACGAAGCCAGCGGTCTCGTAGGTCCGCACCGCGGCGGTGTTGTCCGCGTCGGTCCACAGCGTGACCGTGGCGACGTCGCCGCGGCTCGCGAGATGCCCGACAGCGAGGGCGGTGAGCGCCGCCCCCAGGCCGCGGCCCTGGGCGGACGGGTCGACGCCGAGGACGTAGAGCTCGCCCTCGTCGGAGCCGACCGGCACCTTCGTCCAGGCGAAGCCGAGCAGCGCGCCGGGTGACGGGTCCGCCGTGGCGACGGCGAGGAGGAACCCGTCGGGGTCGAACCAGTCCTCGCCCGTCACGGCGTCGAGGTCGGCGAGCGACATCCGGCCCTGCTCGGGGTGGTGGGCGAAGGCGCGCGCATTGACGGCGAGCCAGCGCTCCTCGTCGCGTCCTCGGACGAAGGAACGCACCGCGACCCCCGGGGGCACGACCGGGCTCACCGTCGTGCCCGAGCCGCGCCCCGGCGTGGCGGCCGGGGCGCCGTTGCGGTCGTGGGCGGTGGGGACGGGCCTGGCGAGGAGCAACAGCTCGCGCACGACGGCGAGCCCGGCCGCTTCGCCGAAGGCCCGGGCCGCGGGCAGGTCCCCGTGCGCCCATACGGCCACCT
>JAFABT010000306.1 GCA_023425905.1 Actinomycetes bacterium
CTCCGCGACCGCGCGGGCGTCGTACGCCGTCCGCGCGACGTCGCGGCCGGGGCACGGGTCCGAGCCGCCGTAGGCCGCGCGGGCGAACGACACGACGCGCAGGTCGAGCTCGGCCGCGGCGACGAGCACAGGGTCGAGGAGCGCACCAGTCTGGGGCGACCCGTGGTGCCAGAGCAGCACGGGGGCGCCCGCCGGCCCACCACCGTCGTGCACCGCGACGCGTCGACCGTCTTCGGTCGTGATGAACTGCCCCGTGTCCACGCCCCCCAGGCTAGGACTGTCTGCTCAGGGCCGCCCGGCGAACTTCATCGTGCCCTTCCAGCGCATCGGGACGATGCGGACGTCGAGGCCCTTCCGGGGCGCCTCGAGGATCATGCCGTCGCCGTACCAGAGCGCGACGTGCGTGATCGACCCAGGGTCGGAGGTGTCGGAGCCCCAGAAGACGAGGTCGCCGGGGCGGAGGTCGTCGTAGGAGATCTTGAGGACCTGACGGAACTGGTCACGGGACGTGCGGTTGAGGTTCACACCGGCGTCGGCCCAGGCCTTCATCGTGAGCCCGGAGCAGTCGTAGGCGTTGGGACCCGTGGCGCCCCAGCCATAGGGCTTGCCGACCTGGGTCTCGGCCCAGGCCACCGCAGCGCGGCCCATCTTCGCGCTTCCGCTCGACGTGCCCGTCCCGAGTCCGTAGGGGTCGTTCGGCTTGGGCTTGGGCTTCGTCGTGGGTTTGGGCTTGGGCGTCGTCGTGCGGCTCGGCGTCGGATCCGGGGTCGCGCTGCGCGTCGGCTGCGGGGCGGGCGAGCTGCTGCGGGTCGGGGTGGGGGCCGGCGTCGACCTCGGGGGCGGCGTGGGGGTTCGCGAGGGCGCGGGGGCGGGGTCGTCCGTGCCGCCGTCCTTGTCGTCGGAGTCGTCGGAGTCGTCGCGGGAGTCCTTGTCCTCCTTCTCGCGGTCCTTCTTGGCCTCGCGCTCCTCCCGCTCCCGCCGCTCTCGGTCCGCGGCCTCCTGGCGCCGCCGCTCGATGTCGACGCTCGTGTTGCGGGCGGCGGCGAGTGACCGGAGCAGGCCTTCACGCTCGGCCTCGCCAGCGCTCACACGCTCGGTCGTCTCCGTCTGGAGTCGCTCGGCGTCGGCGAGGGCGGTCTTGGCGTCCGCGGCGGCGTCGGCCTCCTCGGCGACCGCGTCGTCGGCCCGGGACTTGAGCGTGCTCGTGACGATCTGCGCGGCGAGGTACTGCTGGACGGCGAGCTCGGTGCGCGCGCCGAGCCGCGAGAGCGTCTCACCCGTCTCGACGACGTCGCTCACACCGTCGGCGGAGAGGAACGCGGTGAGCTGCTCGGCGCCTCCGCCGGTGCGCGAGGCCCGCAGCACGATCTGGACGAGGGTCTGACGCGAACGCTCCTGATCGGCCTGCGCGGCGGCGAGCTCTGTGGCGAGCCCCTTGGCGGTCCGGCGCGCCTTGTCGAGGCGGTCGGTCGACTCGGCGTAGTCCTCCGCGGCCCGGGCGACGTCCTCCCAGGCGCGGTCGAGCTCCGCGCCCAGCTCGGCGAGCCTCACCTCGAGCCCCGCGACGGCCGCGGCCGCGCTCGCGACGTCCTTGCGGGCGCGGGCGGCTTCCTCGGCCGACGGGGTGTCGTCCCCGGGTGCGGCGAAGGTGGCGGCGACCGGCGCGAGCAGACTGAAGACGACGAGTGCCGCGATCACCCACGTCGCACGGCGACGGGTCGTGGGAGACATGGCCACGTGGTGCTCCTTGCGGGACTGTCGACGCGCAGAGATGTCGACGTGCGGGGACGAGTGCAGCGGCTCTCGCGCAGACGCAGGTGCCGTCCTCGCACGCTACCCGCCCACCAGGGTGTTGTGAACACCCGCCTCACAAGTCACATGAGTCACACCAGCCACACTGTCCCACATGCCCGAAATGCCCGGCCGATGAGCCCTCGGCGGACCCCGCCCCGTCCGGCCGCACGGACTCCGGATCGGTGCGCGCACAGCGGGCCTCGCGCGGGGTGTCGCACGCCGAGACGACCGCCGTCCATTTAGTGAGACGCGTGTTCCCTATGCGGACAGCGCACACCTACGCTCGGGCCATGCACCCGTGCCGAATGTGTCGCTGACCGCAGCGCACGCTCGGCTGCGCCCGCCGCCGTCACCGGCGTGGACCGGCCACCTCCCGGGTGCCGCTCCCCTCGCGTGACGTCCGGCGCAGCGCTCCCCCGCTCCGTGCGCTCCACCCCCGCACCCCGTCGCCTCCACCGCGCCGTGCCGTGCGCCGTCCCGCCGCCCGCCCGTCCTCACCTCCTGGAGCCACCATGAACGACGCCTGGTCCTTCGAGACCCGCCAGATCCACGCCGGTCAGACCGTCGACGCCTCCGGCGCCCGCGCCCTGCCGATCTTCCAGACGACCTCGTTCGTCTTCCCCGACGCCGACACCGCCGCCGCACGCTTCGCGCTGCAGGACCTCGGCCCGATCTACACGCGCATCGGCAACCCGACCCAGCAGGCCGTCGAGGACCGCATCGCCTCCCTCGAGGGCGGCGTCGGCGCGCTCCTCGTCGCCTCCGGACAGGCCGCAGAGACCTTCGCGATCCTCAACATCGCCGAGGCCGGCGACCACGTCGTCGCAAGCCCGTCGCTCTACGGCGGCACGTACAACCTCCTGCAGCACACGCTCAAGAAGTTCGGCATCGAGACGACCTTCGTCTCCGACCCGCACGACCCCGCAGCCTGGCGCGCGGCCGCACAGGAGAACACGAAGCTCTTCTTCGCCGAGTCCATCCCCAACCCCAAGTCCGACGTCCTCGACATCGAGGCGGTCGCCGCCGTCGCCCACGAGGTCGGCGTCCCGCTCGTCGTCGACAACACCATCGCGACGCCGTACCTGCTGCGCCCGCTCGAGCACGGCGCCGACGTCGTCGTCCACTCCGCCACGAAGTTCCTCGGCGGCCACGGCGTCGCGATCGGTGGCGTCATCGTCGACGGCGGCACCTTCGACTACGCGCAGCACCCCGAGCGCTTCGCGAACTTCAACACCCCCGACCCCTCGTACAACGGGCTCGTCTACGCCCGCGACCTCGGCGTCGGCGGGCTGTTCCCCGTCAACCTCTCCTTCATCCTCAAGGCGCGCGTCCAGCTGCTGCGCGACCTCGGCGCCGCGATCTCTCCGTTCAACGCCTTCCTCATCGCCCAGGGCATCGAGACGCTCTCCCTGCGCATCGAGCGGCACGTCGCCAACGCGCAGCGGGTGGCCGAGTTCCTCGAGGCCCGCGACGAGGTGCAGGCCGTCCACTACGCCGGCCTCCCGTCGAGCCCCTGGCACGCCAACGCGCAGAAGTACCTGCCCCGCGGCGCCGGCGCCGTCCTCGCCTTCGAGCTCGCCGGCGGCATCGAGGCCGGCAAGGCCTTCGTCGACGCGCTCGAGCTCCACTCGAACCTCGCGAACATCGGCGACGTCCGCTCGCTCGTCATCCACCCTGCCTCGACGACGCACTCGCAGCTCACCCCCGAGCAGCAGGCACTGTCGGGCGTGACCCCGGGCCTCGTGCGACTCTCGGTCGGCCTCGAGCACATCGACGACATCCTCGCCGACCTCGAGGCGGGCTTCCGCGCGAGCAAGGCCGCGTCCGAGAACGCCTGACCACGCACTCCCGTGACGTACGCCCGCCCCGCCCGGAGGTGACCTGACATGACCGACTCGCACGCACAGCCGTTCGTGGACATGTCAGGCCGCCGGGCCGGGGCGGTCGTACCGTGGTCGCCCATGTCCACCTCGCACGAGCCCGCACGCGGCCGGCGCC
>JAFABT010000011.1 GCA_023425905.1 Actinomycetes bacterium
GGGCAGGTCCGGCTCCGACGCCGACGTCACCGGCGGCCGGGGCGCGGCCGGCGCACACTGGCGTGACCCTCAGGTCATGGGCTCCGTGCTCGGACGGATCGTGAGCGAGCGCGGGTGGAACGAACCGCTGCGCGGCGCTGGCCTGGTGGAACGCTGGCGTGAGGTCGTCGGCGACGACGTCGCGGACAACACGACGCCGGAGAGCCTGACGGACGGCGTGCTCGTCGTGCGGGCGGGGTCGACGGCGTGGGCGACGAACCTCGGCCTCATGCGGGGGCAGCTGCTGAGCCGGCTCGCGGAGGTGTTCGGCGAGGGTGTGGTCGCCGACGTCCAGGTGCTCGGACCGGTCGGGCGGAACTTCAAGCGGGGGCCGCGGTCGGTGCCGGGTCGCGGGCCCAGGGACACGTACGGCTGAGGCCGTGGCGGCGACCGCCTGGCGAGGCATTGCACGGTAGGATGTGAATGACCTTCCTGGTGCCCGTGGGACGCCTGCAGAGCCGGGAAATCGAGCGATGTGGAGTGATCCGCTACGGCGGTCGGTTCTACGCGCCTGCGAGACTTGAGGAGTACCACAGCCCGTGGCTGACCAGAGCACCACGCAGAACGAGTCGTCCTACGACGCCTCCGCGATCACCGTCCTCGAGGGTCTCGACGCCGTCCGCAAGCGTCCGGGCATGTACATCGGGTCGACCGGTGAGCGCGGCCTCCACCACCTCGTCTACGAGGTCGTCGACAACTCCGTCGACGAGGCCCTCGCCGGGCACTGCGACCACATCGAGGTCACGCTGCTCGCCGACGGCGGCGTGCGCGTCGTCGACAACGGCCGCGGGATCCCCGTCGCGATCCACCCGACCGAGGGCCGGCCGACGGTCGAGGTCGTCATGACGATCCTCCACGCGGGCGGCAAGTTCGGCGGCTCGGGCTACGCGGTCTCCGGCGGTCTGCACGGCGTGGGAATCTCCGTCGTCAACGCCCTGTCGCGGCGGGTCTCGACGGTCGTCAAGCGCGACGGTCACTCGTGGCTCATGGAGTTCGCCGACGGCGGCCGCCCTCAGGGCGAGCTCGTCAAGGGCGAGCCCACCGACGAGACGGGCACGACGCAGACCTTCTGGCCCGACGAGGACATCTTCGAGACGACGCACTTCGACTTCGAGACGCTCCGCGCGCGCTTCCAGCAGATGGCCTTCCTCAACAAGGGCCTGCGGATCACGCTCACCGACGAGCGCGCCCTCGAGCGCGACACCGACGACGAGGTCACGGGCCTCGCGCCCGACGCCGAGGAGGACGCCGACGCAGAGGCGCCCGACGCGACGGCGTTCCGCTCCGTCGTCTACAAGTACGACGGCGGCCTCATCGACTACGTCCACCACCTCAACTCGACGAAGAAGAGCGAGGTCGTCCACCCGGACATCATCTCGATCGAGTCGGAGGACACCGAGCGCCGGATCTCCGCAGAGATCGCGCTGCAGTGGACGAACGGCTACTCCGAGTCGGTCCACACGTACGCCAACACGATCTCGACGACCGAGGGTGGCACGCACGAGGAGGGCTTCCGTGCGGCGATGACGACCCTCGTCAACAAGTACGCCCGCGACAAGTCGATCCTCAAGGACAAGGACGAGAACCTCACGGGCGACGACGTGCGCGAGGGCCTCACCGCGGTCATCTCGGTCAAGCTCGGCGAGCCCCAGTTCGAGGGCCAGACCAAGACGAAGCTCGGCAACACCGAGGCGAAGGCCTTCGTCCAGAAGCTCGTCAACGAGCGCCTCACCGACTGGTTCGACGCGCACCCGACCGAGGCGCGAGACATCATCCGCAAGGCGATCCAGGCGTCGGCTGCCCGCATGGCTGCCCGCAAGGCGCGCGAGGCGACGCGCCGCAAGGGCCTGCTCGACGGCGGCGGCATGCCGGGCAAGCTCCGCGACTGCCAGTCGAACAAGCCCGAGGAGTGCGAGGTCTACATCGTCGAGGGTGACTCGGCAGGGGGCTCGGCCGTCCGTGGCCGCAACCCGCGCACCCAGGCGATCCTCCCGATCCGCGGAAAGATCCTCAACGTCGAGCGTGCCCGCCTCGACCGTGCCCTGGGCAACCAGGAGGTCCAGGCGCTCATCACCGCCTTCGGCACCGGGATCGGTGAGGACTTCGACCTCGCCAAGCTGAGGTACCACAAGATCGTCCTCATGGCCGACGCCGACGTCGACGGCCAGCACATCCGCACCCTCCTGCTCACGCTGCTCTTCCGGTACATGCGGCCCCTCATCGAGCACGGGCACGTGTACCTCGCGCAGCCGCCGCTCTACCGGGTCAAGTGGTCGAACGCGCACCACGACTACGTGTTCTCCGACCGGGAGCGCGACGAGACGATCGTCGCGGGGCAGGCGGCCGGCAAGCGCCTGCCGAAGGACAACGCGATCCAGCGCTACAAGGGTCTCGGCGAGATGGACTACACCGAGCTGTGGGACACGACGATGGACCCCGAGCACCGCACGCTGCTCCAGGTCACCCTCGACGAGGCAGCCGCGGCCGACGAGATCTTCTCGATCCTCATGGGCGAGGACGTCGAGTCCCGCCGCTCCTTCATCCAGCGCAACGCCCGCGACGTGCGTTTCCTCGACATCTGAGAGTGGCCTGACGTGACTGAGAACCTCCCCGGCACGGCCGGGACGACCGACGCGATCCAGCACGGCCGGATCGAGACCGTCGACCTCCAGCTCGAGATGCAGCGCTCCTACCTCGACTACGCGATGTCGGTGATCGTCGGGCGGGCGCTGCCCGACGTGCGCGACGGCCTCAAGCCCGTCCACCAGCGTGTCCTGTACGCGATGTTCGACGGTGGCTACCGCCCGGACCGCGCGTTCTCCAAGTGCTCCCGCGTCGTCGGCGACGTCATGGGCAAGTTCCACCCGCACGGTGACTCCGCGATCTACGACGCACTCGTCCGGCTCGTCCAGGACTGGACGATGCGTTACCCGCTCGTCGCGGGGCAGGGGAACTTCGGCTCCCCCGGCAACGACCCGGCGGCCGCCCCGCGGTACACCGAGTGCAAGATGGCGCCGCTCGCGATGGAGATGCTCCGCGACATCGAGCAGGACACCGTCGACTTCCGGGACAACTACGACGGCCGCACGCAGGAGCCGTCGGTGCTGCCGGCGCGCTTCCCGAACCTGCTCGCGAACGGCTCGGCCGGCATCGCGGTCGGCATGGCGACGAACATCCCCCCGCACAACCTTCGTGAGCTGGCCGACGGGGTGCAGTGGCACCTCGACCACCCGGACGCGTCGAACGCCGAGCTGCTCGAGGCGCTCATCGGCCTCATCAAGGGCCCCGACTTCCCCACCGGTGCACAGATCCTCGGTCGTCAGGGCATCGAGGACGCGTACCGCACGGGCCGCGGGTCGATCACGCAGCGCGCGGTCGTCGAGGTCGAGGAGATCCAGAACCGGACGTGCCTCGTCGTCACCGAGCTGCCGTACCAGGTGAACCCGGACGTCCTCGCGTCGAAGATCGCGGACCTCGTCCGGGACGGCCGTATCCAGGGGATCGCGGACATCCGCGACGAGACGTCGGGCCGCACCGGTCAGCGCCTCGTCATCGTCCTCAAGCGGGACGCGGTCGCGAAGGTCGTGCTCAACAACCTCTACAAGCACACGCAGCTGCAGGACAACTTCGGTGCGAACATGCTCGCGCTCGTCGACGGCGTCCCCCGCACGCTGTCCCTCGACGGGTTCATCCGGCACTGGGTCACGCACCAGCTCGAGGTCATCGTGCGTCGCACGCGCTTCCGCCTCAAGGAGGCCGAGGACCGCGCGCACATCCAGCAGGGCTACCTCAAGGCGCTCGACGCCCTCGACGAGGTCATCGCGCTCATCCGTCGCTCGCCCACGGTCGAGGAGGCCCGCGACGGCCTCATCGAGCTGCTCGACGTCGACGAGGTCCAGGCGATGGCGATCCTCAACCTCCAGCTGCGCCGGCTCGCCGCGCTCGAGCGCCAGAAGATCATCGAGCTCTACGAGCAGCTCATGGCGGAGATCGCCGACTACAAGGCGATCCTCGAGTCCGAGACCCGGCAGCGCGAGATCGTCGGCTCGGAGCTCGCGGACGTCGTCGAGCGCTACGGCGACGACCGTCGGACGACGATCCTTCCCTACAACGGCGAGGTCGCGATGGAGGACCTCATCGCCGAGGAGGACGTCGTCGTGACGATCACCCGCGGCGGGTACGCGAAGCGCACCCGGTCGGACGCCTACCGCGCCCAGCGCCGGGGCGGCAAGGGTGTCCGTGGGGCCCAGCTGCGCGAGGACGACATCGTCGACCACTTCTTCGTCACGACGACGCACCGCTGGCTGCTGTTCTTCACGAACTTCGGCCGCGTGTACCGCGCGAAGGCGTACGAGCTGCCCGAGGGCGGCCGGGACGCCAAGGGCCAGCACGTCGCGAACCTGCTCGCGTTCCAGCCGGGCGAGAAGATCGCCCAGGTCCTCGACCTGTCGCGGTACGACGACGCGGAGTACCTCGTCCTCGCGACCCAGCGCGGTCTCGTGAAGAAGACGCGCCTCACCGAGTACGACTCGAACCGCACGGGTGGTGTCATCGCGATCAACCTCCGTGAGGACGACGCGGGTGAGCCCGACCTCCTCGTCGCGGCGCGCCTCGCGAACAGCGACGACGACCTCGTCCTCGTCTCCCGCAAGGGGCAGTCGGCGCGCTTCACCGCCTCCGACGAGGCGCTGCGGCCGATGGGTCGTGCGACCTCGGGCGTGACGGGCATGCGTTTCCGGGACGGCGACGAGCTGCTCGCGATGGACGTCGTCCGGGAGGACGCCGCACTGTTCACCGTGACGCAGGGCGGGATCGCGAAGCGGACGTACCTCACGACCGACAACTACCCGGTCAAGGGCCGCGGCATCCTCGGGGTCAAGGTCGCGAACCTGCCCGAGCAGAACGGCGACCTCGTCGGGGCGCTCGTCGTCGACGACGCGGACGAGGTGCTCGTCATCATGGAGCGCGGCAAGATCGTCCGGTCCGCCGTGTCCGAGGTCAACGCGACGGGCCGCGCGACGCAGGGCGTGATCTTCGCCAAGCCCGACACGAAGGACCGCATCATCGCAGTGGCCCGCAACGCCGAGTCCGTCCTCGACGACGAGTCGGACGACGCGGCCGGTGAGATCGCCGACGCTGCGGCCGAGGACGTTGTTACCGTGGTCGAGTCCGAGCCCACCTCTGGGGGAGACCAGTGACGAACGACAGCGCGATCCCGCCCTCCATCCCGCCGCGGAAGAAGGCGACCAGCGGGTCTTCGGGCGCCGCGAAGAAGACCACGCCGCGCAAGACGGGCTCCGGCACGTCGACCGCGACGAAGTAGT